>JALYWZ010001074.1 GCA_030852505.1 Myxococcota bacterium
TCATCGAGGAGACGCCGCCGGTGCTCGGATTGCCCGCTCCACCCGTGGTCGGCGATACGCCGCCCGTCGTCTGACTGCCGCCGGTGGCTTTGGTACCGCCAGTGACGCCACCGCTGCTCGTGCCGCCGGACGCTTGGCCTCCCTGCGCCGAGGGCGCCCCAGCACCGGGCATCGGCGTGCCTTCGTCGGCTTTCTCGCTACACGCCAGGAGCATCAGCAGGATCGCGCTCGATGCCTGACCGAGGTTTTGCAAGACGCGCAGGTTGGACATGGTGGTGCCTCGCCCTACCGTGTAGCTCGCGATACGTCCCCACGGGGAGCGGACAAAACCGTCCCCAGCGCGCGACTGCTCACGGGCCAGGAATTTTTTAGTCGGTTCTGAAACCGTCGTACGCGGCCTGCATCTGATCGCGCAGTCCGTCGAAGAAGAATTGGCGCGGCGAGCAGCCGAGCTCGGCGTGAAAAACCCGATGGCACTGCGAGTACGAGCCGAATCCCGCAGCGCTGGCCGCGGCCATCACGTCGCGCTCTCCGGAGTTGACGAGGCGGATCACCTCGAGCAGCCGCAGGCGCATGCGGTGGTGGACGAGCGTCACGCCCATGTCGCGGTGGAAGTGGCGGCTGAGCTCGCTCGGGTGAACGGCCAGATCGCTGGCGAGCTCGTTCAGCCCGAGCTCGGGGGCGTTCGACAGGAGCTGCAGCGCGCGGCGCGTGAGCACGTGGACTCCGCCGAGCCGCTCGGCGCTGCGCCGCCCGAGCCAGTGCAAGTGCTCCCACAGCTCGGCTACGAGCTGATCGGCGCCGTGCCGATCCACGATCGCCGAAGCGCGATTGAGCACGACGGACGATTCCGGCTTTCCGAGGCGCAGGTGCAGTGGGACGAGCTGGCCTTGCTCGCCGCCGAGCACGTCGGCCGAATACGACGGATCCAGGCCGATCGCGTAGAGATACAGATCGTCGCTGGCCTCGAGCAACACGTGATCTTGACCCGACGGGAACACCACGAGCTCGCCCTCGGAAGCGACCACCGTGCGATCGCCCATCCCGAAGCTCGCCGAGCCGCGGACGACCAGGTTGAGCTCGGGCTCACTGTGGAAGTGCCGGGGGCGGCGCCCACCGATGGCCTGCGAGTACTTCCACACGAAAGCGTGCTTGCCGTGCTGCGGCAGAAACCGCTGGTACAGCGCCGGAGCTCTCGCGACCACCCTGCAACCTACAGCACGGCGTTCCGAAATGCCACCCGCGGGGCCGGATCCGGCAAGTGCGTGAGTGCGACTCTGTCCGACATTCCCCAAGAAATGCGAACACGCATTTGCGGCCCGGAGCTACAGCTTTTCCATGCTCCGCGCCGGACTTTCGTCGTTGTGTCTCGTTGCGACGCTCGGCTTCACCCACCTTGCGTCGGCCGTTACCAGCGGAGAGATCTACACGTCCGCAGGCTACGGCTACGGGCGGTTCGAAGCGCGTTTGAAATTTGCGGCTGGGGACGGCGTCGTCAGCTCGTTCTTCCTCTGGAAGGACGGCTCCGAGGTCTCCGGGACGTTCTGGAACGAGCTCGACTTCGAGAAGGTCGGCGCTGACTGCCACGTCGAGACCAACGCCATCCACGGAAACCCCGTGATGAACCATAGCAAGAGCCACCCGGCGCTCGTCGATCCGTGCGGCACGTACCACACGTACACGTACGAATGGACGCCCGACGCGATCGTGTGGCTGGTGGACGGCCAGGAGATCCGCCGCGAGACCGGCGCCATTGCCACTGCCTACGCGCAGAACGCGACGGCGATGCAGCTGCGATTCAACGTGTGGCCTGGCGACGCGACGTTCGGCGGTAACTTCAACCCGAGCATTCTGCCGGTTCACCAGTACGTCGATTGGGTGCAGTACTCGGCATACGAGAACGGCGCGTTCGTCATGAAGTGGCGCGAGGACTTCAACGCCGCATCGGTGCCGAGCGGCTGGCTCACCGCGAGCTGGGCGTCGCCGAAGAACCTGTCCACGCACGACCCACGGAACGTGAACTTCATCGACGGGCACCTGACCCTCTCGTTGACCGCAGACAACGCCACCGGTCCCGCGGGCGCGATGCACGGGGACACGAGCGGCGGCGGCGGCATGCCAGCTGGCGGCGCGGGTGCGGGTGGCCGTCCTTCGGGCGG
>JALYWZ010001075.1 GCA_030852505.1 Myxococcota bacterium
GCGGCGAGCCGGGCGGCGCGTCGAGCGGCGGTAGCCCGAGCACCAACCTGAAGGGCGGCGCGTCGGCCGCTTATGTCTGCAAGGCCGGGGAGACCTACGGCAACCCCCTGCAGGGCATGGGGCAGGTCCAGACCATCAGCGCGCCCACCATGGGCAAGGTCACGTATTTCGCCTTCATCGAAGGGCCGATGTGGGTCGCGAGCCAGCAGACGCTGTTCTTCTCCGACAACGTCTCGCCGGAGCGGATCTGGAAGGTGAAACCGCCGGCGACCACGCCGGAGCTGGTCCTCGAAAACGTCGGCGCCAACGGCCTCGGGGTGGACTCGAACGATCAACTGCTGATCGCCGATCAGGTGCAACGGCGGATCACGCGGATCGATCCGGCCTCGGGCTCGCCGACGCCCACGCTGGTGGTATCGACCGGCAACGCCAAGCCGAACGATCTGTTGATGCGCAGCAACGGAGCGATTTACTTCAGCGATCCGCAGATGCAGGTCGGCGTGTACTACGTGTCCCCCGCGGGCGTGGTCAGCCCCGCGCTGATGGTCGGACAGAGCCCGAACGGCATCGCGCTCTCCCCCGACGAGAAGACGCTGTACGTCGGCAACGTGAACAGCCGCGAGATCACCGCGTTCTCGCTGGCCGACGACGGCGCGATCGACGCCGCGTCCGCCAAGCTGTTCGCCACCACTACCGGCAACACCCTCGACGGCATGGCCGTGGATTGCGCCGGGAACCTGTACGCTTCGACGCAAACGGGGGTCGAGGTGATCTCGCCTTCGGGCATGCCGATCGGCTCGATCCCGACCGGCGAGGCCTCGAACGTGACCTTCGGCGGCGCCGACCGGAAGACGCTCTACGCGACCTCGCGCTCGGTGCTGAAGTACGTGACCCTGGCCGTCCCCGGCCTGCCGGACTGATCCCGAATTTGGGACGGCCGTTCCCAGTTCCGGCGCGGCCCCGCCGGCGCGGTCACCGTAATTTCCGTTCAATGACGGACATCGCGGGCCGTTGTCCGCCCGGCACGGATCTGGCTCAGTACAGTGCGGAGCATGGACGGCGAGAGCGAGCCCGGGGCGGAGCTGTTGAAGCTCTCGGGGATCCGCAAGGTGTTCTGGAGCGACGATCTCGAGACGCACGCGTTGTCGGACGTGCACCTCGAGATCGCACGCGGCGAGTACGTGGCGATCGAGGGGCCGTCCGGCTCCGGCAAGACCACGCTGCTTTCGATCCTCGGGCTGCTCGAGCCGCCGACCTCCGGAGAGCACTGGTTCCAGGGACGCCGGGTTCAGCATCTTCGCGCGCGCGAACGAGCGCGGATCAGGAACCGCGAGATTGGCTTCATCTTCCAGAACTTCAACCTGATCGGCGATCTGACGGTGTACGAGAACGCGGAGCTGCCGCTCCTGTATCGGGGGCTCTCGAGCCGCGAACGGCGCGAGCGCGTGCTCTCGGCGCTCGAACGGGTGCAGATGGCGCACACGGTCCGCCACCTGCCGAGTCAGCTGTCGGGCGGCCAGCAACAGCGCGTGGCCGTGGCCCGGGCGGTGGCCGGAGCGCCCGCGGTGCTGCTGGCGGACGAGCCGACAGGCAGCCTCGATTCCAAGAGCGGGGACGGCGTGATGGACCTGCTCGACGAGCTGCACGCGGCCGGTACGACGATCTGCATCGTCACGCACAACCACGACTACGCGCGCAGGGCGCGGCGCGCGATCCACCTGTTCGACGGGCGCGTGGTCGATGACCAGGCGCACTCGGCCGTCTGACGATGGCGCAGCTCTGGGCCGATCTGCGCTTCGCGCTGCGCTCGATGGGGCGCCGCTGGACCTTCTTCGCGCTCTCGATCGCGATGCTTTCGGTCTCGCTCGGCGCGACCACGGCCATGTTCGGGCTGGCGCGCTCGTTGCTGTTGAGCCCGCTGCCGCTTCCCGCCTCCGAGCAGCTCAGCGTGCTCTGGACGCTGCGCGCCGAAGAGCAGCACTTCAAGGCTTCGCTCCCGGATTTCTACGACTACCGCGCGCGGACCCGCACGCTGAGTCACCTGGCGGGCCTGCGCTCTTGGCTATTCGCCCTCTCCTTGCCCGATAGACACGCGGTCGGTGTGTCCGGCGATCACGTCGTAGGCGACTTTTTCGGGACTCTCGGCCTGACCCGCGCCC
>JALYWZ010000324.1 GCA_030852505.1 Myxococcota bacterium
GCATCACTCGCCCGCGCACGACCTGGTGCGCCGCGACCGCTTGCTCCGGCCCGAGGTGCACGTCCGCCCACAAAGCGTTGTAGGCGCCGCTCTCGATCAGCGTCGCGTCGAACGGACCGAGTCGCGCTCCGATCTGCCGGAACCCCTCGAACATCGCGGTGTCGCCGCTGTAGTACACGCGGCGCGCTTCACCGATCACCGCCCAGCCCGCCCACAGCGTCCGATCGGCGCCGAGCCCGCGACCCGAGAAGTGCCGCGCCGGCGTCGCCACCAGAGTCAGCCCCGCCACGCGCGTCTCTTCCCACCAATCGAGCTCGCGGATCCGCTTCGGATCCACGCCCCAGTATTCCAGATGTGCTCCGACACCGAGCGGCACCACGAACGCTGCTGTTTTCTCCTCGAGCGCCAGGATCGTCGCATAGTCGAGGTGATCGTAGTGGTCGTGTGAAATCGCGACTGCGTCGAGCCGTGGTAGCTCCGCGAGTGGCAGCGGCGGCGCGTGAAAGCGCTTCGGCCCCACGAAGTGCGACGGAGAGCAGCGCTCGCTCCACACCGGATCGAACAACACGCGCCGGCCCTCGATCTCGACCAGCAACGTCGAGTGGCCGAACCACGTGATCCGAACGCCACTCGCCGGCGGAGTCGCGAAGTCCGCCGCGCTCCGCAGCAGGATCGGCAGCGGCGCCGTCGGCTGAGTGTACGGCGCGCCGGCAAGCCAGCGGCGCGACGCCTCCCACACATCGGGCTCCACGCGCGGGATCGTGTCCACGAACCGATCGTTCCGGTAATGCGGAGACTTCGCGATCCGCGCGAGCCGCGCCCCGTCCGGTGTCGTCCCGAGCGCGCTCCAGGCGTCGGCGAGCCCGACCGCGCCGAGCAACAGCAGGGTTGCGACCAAGCCGAGCAGCCCCTGAACGGCCCGGCGCCGAACCCGCGACCACCGGCTCGGGCTCGGACGCTCTGAGAAAATCTCGGGAGGAACGCTCAAAGTGCGGTCGGAGCTACGCGGAGAGCCAGGAGCAGGTTTCACATCCCCAGGCGTTTCCCTTGACTCCTTCCAACCTTGCTGGTCTATTGGTCTGACCAACAGACATCAGACCATATGACTAACCGAACTCCGTTCAAGAGCGTCCAGCGGCGCGCGATTTACGTGGAGGTCGCCGACCAGATCCGGACCGCGATTCTCGAGCGCTCCTTGACCTCGGGCGAGCGGCTGCCGCCGGAGCGCGAGCTCGCCGAGCAGTTCGGCGTGAGCCGCGCGACCGTTCGTGAGGCTCTGCGCTACCTGGAGGCGCAGGGACTGCTCGCCGCGCACGGGCGGACTTCGCCGAAGCAAGCGGCGAAGGCGGAGGCGCAGATCGGGCGGTTTTGCGAGGCGCTGACCAACGTCGTCCAGTTGCAGGACGTGTCCCTCTCGGATCTCAACGAGCTACGGTTCGCGATTGAGACGGCAGCGCTCACGCGCGCTGCTGCCGCACCGGTCGCCGCGCAGCTCGACGAGGCGCGCGCCGCGGTCGCGCTGATGGCCCGAGAGGACGTCTCACCGGCCGAGTTCTACGAGGCGGATGTCCGCTTGCACATTGCGCTCGTCGCTGCGTCCGGTAACCGCGCCCTGCACCTGGTAATGCTCGCCGTAAAAAGCAGCATTCGCTCCCGGATCGACGAGGCGGTCGCTACTCGGTCGTTCGAGACGCTCCGGCCAAAGCTCGTGGCGGAGCACCGAGCGCTCTTGCGCGCGGTCGAGCGAGGTAACGCCAAATCAGCGGTGGCCCTGTTGCGGGAGCACCTCTCCTTTTACGCGACATGACTGAGCGATGCGCTTCCTCCCAGGGCCCCCTGGCCGAGCTCCAGAAGGATTTCGGCGAACGGGTGCTCGTCGGTCCCGATCTGGTCGAAGGCTTCCGGCGTGATCGCGCGATGTGGGCGGATGCGGGCTCTCCCATGGCGGTCGTCAGACCTTCATCGACCGCAGAGGTGCAGCGCCTCGCGCAATGGGCCACACGACATCGCGTCGCGCTGGTGCCGCGCGGTGCGGGCACGGGGGTGGCCGGCGGGGCGAACGCCACCGACGGATGCCTGCTGGTGAGCTTCGAGGCCATGAATCGGATCCTCGAGATCGACTCCGCGAGCATGACCGCCGTCGTCCAGCCCGGCGTGCTGAACGGCGAGCTGAAATTGGCGGCTCAGCAGCAAGCGCTGTGGTACCCGCCCGACCCATCGAGCTACGAAATCTCCACGATTGGCGGGAACGTCGCGACGAACGCCGGGGGATTGTGTTGCGTGAAATACGGAGTCACCTCCGACTACGTGCTCGGGCTCGAGGCGGTCCTGGCGAGCGGTGAGATCGTCCGTGTCGGAGGCCGCAACCGCAAAGACGTGACGGGCTTCAACCTCGCCCAGCTTCTGGTGGGCTCGGAGGGCACACTGGCGCTGATCACCGAGATCACGCTGCGGCTCCGGCGCCCACCGCCGCCCTCCGCAACGCTAGTTGCGGCGTTCAGCAGCCTGCAGGCGTGTGGCAAGGCCGTCGCGGAGATCGTTCGAAACGCCGAGCCTTCGCTGCTCGAGCTCATGGACCGGGCCGCCTTACGGGCCGTGGAGCGCTTTCGGCCGTACGAGCTGGATACCACCTCGGCGGGCATGTTGATCGCTCAGTCTGACGCCCGTAGTTCGCGCGAAATGGAGACGATTCGGCAGGCATGCGAGTCAGCGGGCGCAACCCTGGTGCACGCCACGGGCGACGAGACGGAAGGGCGCATGCTGCTCGAGGTGCGCCGCCTCGCCTATCCCGCGCTGGAGCGGCTCGGTACGGCGCTCGTGGACGATGTCGCGGTTCCGCTGCCGTGCCTTCCGGAGATGCTCCGCCGTATCGAGAGCATCCCCCAGGACGAAGCGATGATGATCGCCACCGTCGCCCATGCCGGGGACGGCAACCTCCATCCGATCGTCGTCTTCGATCCCAGGGACGGCGCAGCGGAAGCTCGTGCTCTCGCCGCGTTGGACGCGATCATGGCGCAGGCTCTCGAGCTCGGCGGAACGATTACGGGGGAGCACGGAGTCGGCATCCTCAAGCGTGAATTCCTCTCGCGTCAGCTCGGCCCAGTGATTGTTGAATTGCAACAGAAGATCAAGAATGCATTCGACCCCGCTGGCATCATGAACCCCGGCAAGGTCTTTCACGGCAATGGCCTGACGGCCTCGCGGGTGAGCCCATGAGCGAGGAGGCGCTTCCAGGTTCTGCTCCCTCGGCCAACCAGTTCCTCGAGAACCTTCGGCAGGCGGTAACAGCAGGAACGGCGGAAGATCAGCAACGGACGCTGCTCGCCCGCGCGATCAAGACCACTCTCGTCGGGCCCGTGATCTCGGAAGACTCGCAGGGCGGAGACGCACTCTTCGACGAGCTCCGGGCTCTGGCATGGGACGAGCAAGCGAGCGAAGCGCAACGAACCGAGCTGGCGAGTGCCCTGTCTTAGAGCGCCGCCGCACGACGCAGAGCACGAGCAACGCGGCGAAGATCGACGCGGGCACGCGCGAGCCTCGCGGGGCGGCAGTGTAGTCGCACCCTGAGGATTTCGCGGCTCGAGCCGGCAGAGCGGGCCCGTTGGAGGTCGGCGTCGCCGCCGGCGGGGGTTGGGAAGCGGTGGAGCTCGGTGGAGTGCTCGGGGTGGGGCTCGGGGCGGAGCCAGTGGGCACCGGTGTTGGAACCGGCATGGTCGTGAGCAGGCACTTACCGTCGATGCATTGCCCAGTCGGGCCGCACGAGTCTTCGTCGACCTGACCGTCGCAGTCGTCGTCGATCAAGTTGCAGATCTCGGTAGTGGGCGTGCCCGGAACACAATCATCGACGCTGCACGTCGGGCTGTCGCGCAAACACCAGCCCTGCCCGCATTGAGGGCGGACGAATTCGTCCGTGCGCCCGTCGCAGTCGTCGTCGATGAGGTTGCACACCTCCTCCGCGTTGGGGTGGCGGGCGGCGATCAGATCGTCGCAGTCATTCCGCTCGACGGCGTAACCCTTGAGCGGTGGGCAGCCGATCACCGAATTGTCCGCATAATACCCCGCGTAACCGTCGCCGTCGTTGTCCGGCCAGAGCTCCTGCGGGGGAGCGCCTTCGTCGACCACTTGATTGCAGTTGTCGTCGCGGCCGTTGCAGCGCTCGGGCGCGCCTGGATACACGGTCTCGAGGTTGTCGTCGCAATCGTCGTCGGTAGGCGCGTACGCTTCGGGCGGTTCGCCCGCACACCCTTCCGTCGGCGGATAGGTGAGCGTGCCATGGCCATCGCGATCCCCATCGGAGTAGAACGTCTGCGGTTCGCAGCCGAAGGCGCGCGCATAGGTCGCGGAACCGGCGTTATCCCCGGATGTACGCCGGTCGTTGTTAGCCGCGAGGCCGTAGGCCTCGAAGCGCACCGCGCCCGCCGTCGCCGGTGCTTGCCAATCGAACTGAAAGCTCGCCGTGCCGTTCGTCCCCGCCTTGGGCATCGCGTGGATCAGGCCGTCCCCGGTCAGCGTCAGCCCTTCGCCCGCCACCGTCTTCAGTTGACCGAGGTTCGGGAGCGGAACGTACAACCCGGCGACGGCCAGCCCCGAGCGCTCGACCTGCACCGTGAACCGGACCACCTCGCCCGGTTCGAAGCGGTCCGGCATCGAGCTGAACGTGACCTTCGTCCCGTCGCCGCCGTGGCAGCCGTCACAGCCGTTGGAAGCGAGCCCGTTCTGGCGGGCCCAGCCGAGCGCCGGAGCCAGCAAGAACAGGAGCGCGGTGAGGACTGCGTCGCGGCGAACGCTTGGGCGGGCCAGCATCAGTCCGCGGAGTGTTGCACGGCTGAAGCTCGGCTCACGTTCCGTCCGGCGCCCGTTCGTAGACGCTGGGCGGATGTCTTCAACGAGCCTGCTACCCCCCGGAACCTCAGGCCGCCCGACCCCAGACCAGAAAGTCGAGGATGGTGGCGGTGAAGGAAGGCTGATCCAGAAGGAATTGCGGCTCGCCCGGCGTGCAGTAGGCATGCGCGCGGCCGCGCTCCTCCCCGGGCAATCGGCCTTCGACCATCCGAAACAGCGCCGTCAATTGATGCTCCAGGAAACAGCGCCCGTCTTTGGAAAGGGGCGCGCGCCGAATCGTCGTGAAGCTCTCCTCCCGCACGTCGATCGTAAAAGCTCTGCGCAAAGAATGCCCCGTCGAGCTCGCCATCTGCGAACGGCAGCCGGTAGGCATCGCCCGCGCGGAGCTCGATGCGCAACCCCCGGCGTTGAGCGCGGCTCCTGGCAAACGCGAGGTAGCGCTCGTCGCTGTCGGTCGCGACCACGTTCGCCTGCTTCTCGGCCAGCAGCATCGCGTAGGTGCCATCGCCGGTCGCGAGGTCCAGCCAGCGCTGTCCCGGCTCCACCGGCAGTGCGTCGATCATGCCCGCGAGCATCTCGGCGTGCGAGCGATGGTACGCCAGCAAGCTCGCCGCGTAGTCGGGCAGCTCTTCGAAGTCCGGCACGACCGAGGCGCGGATCGGATCCGTGACGAATCGCACCGACGTCGGCGCAAACGACTCACCGTGCGCCGAACGAGAGCGAACGGAAGCCTCGCCGTTCCCCTCGTCAGTCCGCACGATTCGCGGACTTGAAGCACTGGGCCCGGTGCGCCCGGGTGGCCCGCCCCTAGGTCATCCTCCCGGCGGCTTGCATCCTTGCCCACCCCACGACTCATGCGGACTCGAATCCCGCGTCCGAGCCACCCGCCCCCTCCCGAAATCCTCCTCCGCGGCCAGCGCATTGTGGGCGCGGCAATACAGCGTCACGTTCTCAATCCGATGCTCCCCGCCGCGCGCGAACGCCTGCTGGTGATGCAACGTGACCCATCAGCGACGCCGGGATGATCTCGAGAGCGGCGATCGTCAGGCTCGATCGCGACAAGGAGGTCGCGAGTGGCAGTCGGACGAAAGATCGAGGACCAGAGTGAAGC
>JALYWZ010001076.1 GCA_030852505.1 Myxococcota bacterium
GTAGGCCCACTTCTCCTCGCCAGCCGCCTCGTTCAGCCGGGAGACCAGGTCGGCGAGTGCCTGGTCGGCGTCACCAGGGCTGTAGCCGGTCGAGTCGGTGTCCTCGATCTCCATCAGCGTGACGACCTCGGCGCCCAGCGCCTCGAGGCGCGCGGCCTTTTCCTGCTTCGTGGTCGTGGCGATCACCCGCGCGCCGAGCTGTTTTCCGAGCTGGATCGCGAAGGCCGACACCCCGCCGCTGCCCAGGCTGAGCAAGCTCTCGCCGGCCGCGAGGCGCGACCACACCGCGAGCGCGCTGTAGGCCGTCACGGCCGCGCACGGCAGGCACGCGGCCTCGACGTCGCTGAGTGAGCTCGGGATCGGCACCAGCGCGTCCACCCGGGACAGCGTGTACTCCGCGAACACGCCCGGCAGCGGTCCGCCGAGGGTGTGGCGCACCGTGTCGCGAAGCGGTGGCCCGTCGTGCCAGCCTTGCGCGAGCGCGGGACAGACGCGATCGCCCACGCGGAAGCGACCTGGATCGGTGCCCGGACCGAAGCTCTCGATCACACACGCCGCGTCCGAACCGAGCGTCAGCGGCAGCGGGTATTGCCGGTTGTAGTCGCCGCGAGCCACCAGCACATCGCGAAAGTTGAGGGACGCGGCGCGCACGCGAAGCAGCACCTGCCCCTCGGCGGGCACGGGCGTAGAGATCTCCGCGAGCGCGAGCCGATCCAGACCGAAGCCGTCGATACGGAGCGCCAACATCTGCGCAGCGTATCGCTAGTTCAGGCTTCCCTGAACATCCCAGGTCGAAAAATCGGCCAGGAAATCGCCGAGGAACGTCTCGAGCCCGGCGTGCGCGCCCTCGAGCGGCGGACGGATCCCTGGCACGTAACCGCGCGCTTCGAACGGCTTCAAGAGCTCCTGGTCGCGGCTGAGGACGTGGACGGGGACGCCCCAGGAGTTGCTGTTACCCGCCACGTCGGACACCGGCTGGTGGTCACCGAGCAAGATCACGAGCGAGTCGTCCTTGATCCAACGCGTGATGTACTGCCGCAAGACCTCGAAGTCGTAGATGATCGATTGGATGTAGGCTTCCTGCGCGTTTTCGAAGTTGGGCCACGTGATCGGGAAGTGGCGGTTGTTCGCGCGCTGGTAAATCGCGCCGTTGGTGATCGCGTCCCAGTTCTCGATCACGGGCGGCAGGTCGCTCCACGGGGCGTGGCTCGACACCAGCACGTACTGGATGAACAGCGGGCGCGGATAGGAGACGTGCTCGCGCTTGCGGATGAAATCGAGCACGTACTGGTCGGGCATCGTCGCCCAGGCGTAGGACGGCCCTGCGTAGTCGAAGTTCCAGAGGTAGTACTTCTTCTCGAAGTCGTAGAGCTCGCCCTTCGGCCAGGCGCGGGTCGTGCCCGGCTGAACCAGCACGGTGTGGTAGCCGGCGTCGCGGAAGAAGCGCGCCAGAACTTTCGGCCGGCGTGAGCAGACGAGCTCGTATTCGAGCTGGTTCGTGATGCGCATGCCGGTCGCCAAGGTCGAGTGGGCGAGCCAGGAACGGCCGCCGTAAGTCGGCGAATCGAGCGTTCCCGATACGATCGAGAAGCCGGCCTGCTCGACGTCCGCCTGGAAGCGATCGAACACCGGCTTGCTCGGCTGCGCCAGCTTGTCCCACGAGAACACCGAGCTCCCGTAGGATTCGACGAAGATCAGGTAGACGTTCTTCTTGCCGAGCTTGACCAGGTTCGTCGGCAACTGGCGCAGGCGGCGCTCGGCCTGAGCCATGACCTTCGCGTGCTCGCCCTTCTCACTGTAGATGTTGTAGAGAAAATCCGCCTCGTGCTGGAGCCGCGGCACGACGCTCGCCGCCAGCGCGCCGTCGAAATACTCGTCGTAGAGGTGATCGTGGCCGGTGGTGGCCGAGACCACGTACAGCGCGACGAGTGAGCCGGCAGCGATGTAAACCTGGCGGCGCTTGCGAAGGTAGCGCTCGAGGTGAAGCAAGCCGTAGTAGCTGCCGAAGCTCACACCGGCGAGCGCCAGCAGTGCCCCGAGCATCGCCAGCAGGAACAGCCCGAACGGCAGCGCCGAATGGACGAAGCGGAACAGCTCCGGCACCAGGGCCAGATCCGAGTACAGGTTGAACTGCTCGGAAAAATAGTGCTCTTGAAC
>JALYWZ010001077.1 GCA_030852505.1 Myxococcota bacterium
CCGGTGAAGACGCGGTGTTCGAGGTCTTCAAGCGCGTCGAGGCGAGCATCGCCAAGAGCCGTGCCGCGCGCGATCAAGAGCGCTCCGCCAAGCGCGCTGCGGAGCTCGCCTCCGATCGCTACGGCGCCGGCGTGGCGACGCAGCTCGACGTGACCGAGGCGCAGCGCGACGCGTTCTCCGCGTCCGCCGCCCGGATCCAGGCCGACTCCGATCTTGCCTACTACCGCGCCGCGCTGCGCATCGCCGCTGGCGTCCCCGTCTCCGACCGGCGAGCCCCGTGAGCTCGCTCTCCGCTGTCTCGAGTCCCAGAATGTCGATCAAAGCCGTACTTTCCCTGAGTTTGCTGGTCGCGCTTGCGAGCGCCTGTCAGAAGAAGAGCGTCGATACGCCCGACGCCTCCGCCGAGAAGCCCGCGGTCGAGGTCGAGACCGCGCCCGTGACGGCGCTCGAGGTGCCGCGGACGCTGCGGCTGACCGGGACGCTGCGCGGCGATCGCGAGACGGATCTAGCCGCCAACGCCAGCGGCCGCGTGCTCTCGACCTCCGTCGAGCGGGGGCAGCAGATCAAGCCCGGTCAGGTGCTGGCCAAGCTCGACACGCGCGCCGCCGCGCTGTCCGTCGCCGAGGCGCGCGCCCAGGTGAAAAGCTCGCGCACTCAAGAAGAGCAAGCCCGCACCGAGTGCGAGCGCTACGAAAAGCTCAAGGCCAAGGGCGCCGTCACCGATCTCGAGTACCAGCAGAAGATCACCCAGTGTCGGACCCTGCCGCTGACGGTCCAGGCCGCCGAGGTGCGGGCGGCGATGGCGGCGCAGAACGTCGGCGACGGCATCATCCGCGCGCCGTTCGCCGGCACCGTCACCGAGCGCTTCGTGGAGGTCGGCCAGTACGTGCGGCAGGACTCGCGCGTCGTGACCATCGTCTCGCTCGATCCGCTGCGGCTCGAGCTGGCGGTGCCGGAGTCCGAGGTCAGCAAGGTGAAGGAAGGCTCGGACGTGTCGTTCGCGGTCGCGGCCTTCCCGGACAGGCGCTTCCACGGCAAGGTGCGCTTCGTCTCCGGCGCGCTCCGCTCCTCGACGCGTGACCTGGTGGTCGAAGCCCTGGTCGAGAACAAGGATCGGCTGCTGCTGCCGGGAATGTTCGCGGATGCCGAGCTCACCGTGGGCAGCCTGAAGCTGCCGAGCGTCCCGAAAAAGGCGCTGCTCGAGCGTGACGAGCAGTCGCGCGTTTACGTGGTCGTCGGTGGCCGGCTGGAAGAGCGCGTGCTCGCGCTCGGCGCGTCGCTCGGGGATCGCGTGGCGGTGGCGCGCGGCGTGACCGCCGGTGAACAGGTCGTGGTCTCGGATCTGGCCGGGCTCGCCAACGGGCAGAAGGTGCGCTGAGGCGCAACGGGAGACCCGAGATGCAGTGGCTAGCCAGAGTTTGCGTGCAGCGCCCGGTGTTTGCGGGCGTGCTGATGCTCGTGGTGTTCGTGCTCGGCGGCGTGGGGTACACCCGCCTGGGGCTCGACCAGTTCCCGAACATCGATCTGCCGTTCGTGCTCGTGACCACGACGCTCGAGGGCGCCGCGCCGGAAGAGGTCGAGACCGACATCAGCGACAAGATCGAGGGCGCCGTCAACACCATCGACGGCATCGACGAGCTCCGCTCCACCTCGAGCGAGGGCTTCTCTCAGGTCGCGATCGCGTTCAAGCTCGACAAGTCCGCCGAGGTGGCGGCCGCGGACGTGCGCGACAAGGTGAGCAACGTGCTGCGCGATCTGCCGCGCGGTATCGACGCGCCGATCGTGAGCAAGGTCGATCCCCAGGCCTCGCCGGTGCTGCTGGTCGCGCTGCGCTCGAAGCTGCCGATCCGCGAGGTGACGGAGATCGCCGACAAGCGCGTACGCCGGCAGATCGAGAGCGTGTCCGGCGTCGGGCAGGTGACGATCATCGGCGGGCGCGCCCGGCAAATCCACGTGCGGCTCGATCCCGTCAAGATGCGCGCCTACAACCTGAGCGCAGTCGATGTCTCGCGCGCGCTCGCCGCACAGAACCTGACCACCCCCGGCGGTAGCCTGGACACGGGCCCGCAGGCCATCACGCTGCGCATCGCGGGCCGCGTCACCAGCGTGGACGCGTTGGAGCGCATCGTGCTCCGCAACGACGGCACGCACGTGGT
>JALYWZ010001078.1 GCA_030852505.1 Myxococcota bacterium
GCTCTTCACGCTCCGGATTCGGCTTCGTCATAGTCACAGTCTGTTCTCCTTCGAGACGAGACCGCCCCGCTTACACAGACCATCTGACACGCCCGCGCCGCGGCCGCAGACATCGCCGTCCGGCTGCGGATGGGGCGTGTCAGATGGTCTGTGTAAGCGGGGCGGTCTCGTCTCGAAGGAGAACAGACTGTGACTATGACGAAGCCGAATCCGGAGCGTGAAGAGCGACGCCGGAGACAGAAGGAGATCGCCGATCAGCTGAAGGCCTCGGGCGCGCTGGATGAGATCTTCGCGAAGATCGATGCAGGCGAGGCTCTCACGGGTGAGCAGGGTCTGATCGGCGGCATGCTGAAGGCCGCTCTCGAGCGCGGCCTGGAGACAGAGTTGACTGAGCACGTCGGCTACGAGCGCGGCGACGCGGAAGCGTCGCTGCACGAGAACTCGCGAAACGGCACGACGCCGAAGACGGTCGCGACCGAGATCGGCGACCTTGAGCTGGCGATCCCGCGCGACCGGAACGGCACGTTCACGCCGATGCTGGTGCCTAAGGGCCAGCGTCGGCTGGACGGGCTCGATGGCATGATCATCTCGCTCTACGCCGGCGGCATGACGCTGCGCGATATCCAGCACCATCTCGCGTCCACGATCGGCACGGAGCTCTCGCATGAGACGATCTCGAAGATCACCGACCAGGTCGCCGACGAGGTCCTGGCCTGGCAGCAGCGGCCGCTGGATTCGCTCTACCCGGTGATCTACCTGGACGCGATCATCGTGAAGGTCCGCGACGGCGGGCACGTGCGCAACAAGGCCGCCCATATCGCCGTGGGCGTCGACATGGACGGCATCAAGCACGTGTTGGGCATCTGGGTGCAGGCGACCGAGGGCGCGAAGTTCTGGGCGGCCGTCTGCGCCGAGCTCGCCAACCGCGGCGTCAGGGACGTGCTGATCGTCTGCTGCGACGGGCTCACCGGCTTTCCCGAAGCGGTCGAGGCGACCTGGCCGGAAGCGACCGTGCAGACGTGCGTCGTGCATCTGATCCGAGCCGCCACGCGTTTCGTGAATTACAAGGACCGCAAGGCCGTCACGACAGCACTGAAGCCCATCTACGAGGCCGCGAACGACAAGGTCGCTCTGGCTGAGCTCGACACGTTCGAGAAGAGCGAGCTCGGCAAGCGCTATCCGACGGCGGTGAAGGCGTTCCGTGACGCGTGGGAGCGGTTCACGCCCTTCCTCGCGTTCCCGCCGGAACTACGGCGGGTGATCTATACGACCAACTCGATCGAGTCGCTGAACTTCCAGCTGCGGAAGGTGACCAAGAACCGCGGCCACTTCCCGAACGATCAGGCGGTCGTGAAGCTGCTCTGGCTGGCGATCTGCGACATCGAGGACAAGCGCGCACGCGACCGAGCCAAGGAACGCGGCCTGCGCTCAGAGCAGCGCAAGGCCTCCGGACGGCTCGTCGAGGGACAGGTCACGACGAACTGGAAACAGGCCCTGCAACAGCTCTCGCTCGTCTATCCCGAACGCATCAACCGCTACCTCTAACCACCATGGACCGCGCCGCTTACACAAAAGACTTGACAGGCCCCGGGTGGGGCGTCGTAGCGGTCGCGGCCGACCGAGAGCACCATTCCGGTCTCGGGGTGGGTGAGCACCCGCATCCACCCTCCCTCGCCCCCGCACAGTTCCCGCGCCCGGCGGATGGGGATCGGCCCGACCCCTTCCACGGTCGCCGGCTGACCGGCGGCGTGGCCGTCGTCCAGGAGGGACAGGGCGGGCACGGTGACCACCACGCTGGCCCGGATCCCCCGCGCCTGCTCGGGGTGCATGGTGGTGTCGCCTTCGATGAGCAGGTCGCTGATCACGTCGGCGCGCAGCTGGTCCAGGGTGCGGGTCTCCCCATCGACCTTCTTCAACGCCTTCGCGATCGCGGTGGCCCGGGAGAAGATCGCGTGCGCCTCCACGGCGGGGATGTGCAGGAGCAGGTCGGCCATCCCGTCCACCCCGGGCTGCACCGCGACCCGCCGCCCCTGCACCGCGGCCTCGTGCCGTTCGGTCAGCGTCCGGGCCCGGAACGTGTCGATCAGCTTGTGCAACGCCCGCCGGAAGGTGCCCACCGGGTGTTGTTCGGCCAGCCCGATCGCGTCCCCGAGCAG
>JALYWZ010000325.1 GCA_030852505.1 Myxococcota bacterium
GCCCTTGCGCGAGGCCTTGAGCTCCGAGAGCAGCTCGAGCCCGGCGCCGCGATCGCTCACGACCACCGCCTGGAGCCGCGTTCCGAGCAAGCCGGCCACCGCCAGGGTCAGCTCTTCCGGCACTTCGAGCCGGTCGGCGACCATGCCGAGCACGCGCGGATCGGCCTTGGACACGAGAGCCTTGGCGCCCGTGCCCACGCCTTCCAGCCGGCGGTGGAGCTCGGCCAGCGCGCGACGGCGGTTCTGCTTGACCGAGATCTCGTTCTTCAGAGTGTCGAGCGCGCGCTCGGTCTCGTGGCGCTCGGTCTTCAACGTCCCGAGCTCGGTCTCGAGCTCCTGGCGCTCGACCTCGCTCATGCGCTTGCCCTCGGCGAGCTCGGCCAGGCTGCGTTCGAGCGCGGTCTTGCGGGCCACCGTCGTGGTGCGCTCGGCTTCGACCGATTCGCGTTCATGAGCCAGGCGCTCGCCGCGGTTCTGCGTGTCCTTCACGCGCTGGGCGATGCCGTCGAGCCGCGCTTCCAGCGCCGCGGACTGGGCGCTGAGCGAGCCGGATTGCTTGCGCAAGCCGAGCACCTCTTCACTGGCGCGCGCTTCCTCCGCTTGCAGCGTGCTGAGGGCTTCGGTTTCCATCAGCGCGTCCGCCTCGCGCGTGCGCTCGTGCGTCCCGAGCTCGGCCATTCGCTCGGCGAGCCCCTCGCGCTCGGTCGCGAGCTCGGCCATGCGCGCGTCGATCGACTCGATCTCGACGCGGCCCGAGTCGAGGCGCGTGCTCAGGTGCGTCAAGCGATCGCGCAGGCGATCGAGCTCGGCGTGCAGCGCGCTGACGCTGTTGTCGGCGTCGAACGCCAAGCGAGACGCCTCGTCCGTGCGCGCCTCGCTGAGCGCGGATTCCCGCCGAACTTCCTCGATCAGCGCGTCGGCTTCGCGCAGCTGGTCGCGCATGCCGCCGGTGAGCGCCCCGACCTCGGCATAGGCGTCACGCTCCACGCGGTGCACGACGATCAGCTCGAGCAGGCGATGGCTGGCCTCGTGCAACACCAGGTCGTCGAGCTCGCGGCGGTACTCGAGGAAGCGCTCGGCCTTCGCGACCTGGCGCTTCAAGGAAGCGCGGCCACGGTCGATCTCCGCGACGATGTCGGTGATACGCGCCAGGTTGATGCGCGTGAGCTCCATCTTCCGCTCGGCCTGCTTGCGGCGCTGGCGGTACTTGGTGATGCCCGCGGCCTCTTCGATGAACAGCCGGCGATCTTCCGGGCGCGCGCTGACGATCTGGCCGATGCGGCCCTGCTCGACGATCGAGTAGGCCTTGGTGCCGACGCCGGTGCCGAGGAACAACTCGGTCACGTCGCGCAGACGCACCTGGGTCTTGTTGATCAGGTACTCGCTGGTGCCGTCGCGGAATAGCCGTCGCGTGACCGCGATTTCTGGATAGTCCTTGAACTCGATCGGCAGCGACGCCGCGTATTCCGGGTTCGTGTTGTCGAAGGTGATCGTCACCTCCGCCAGGCCAGCCGGTCCGCGCGACTCGGAGCCGTTGAAGATCACGTCTTCCATCGCGCGACCGCGCAGGTGCTTGGCGCTCTGTTCGCCCAAGCACCAGCGAATCGAGTCCACGATGTTCGACTTGCCGCAACCGTTCGGCCCGACGACGCCGATCACGTCGTGGTCGAAGTGGATCACAGTCCGGTCCACGAAGGACTTGAAGCCTGCGATCTCGAGCTTCTTGATATGCATCGCTGACGGTTCCTCGACCTTGGACCGGTGACGCCCTTATATAGCAGTGGCCAGATGGCCCCGAGCCCCCCGGCCGGTCATCCCCGGGGCGGGATCTGCCATGGAGCCGAGGGTGCCACTGCTTGTATCGTCACGCGGTGCCGTTATCCGTTCTCTTTACCCCCGCTGAACGGATGCGCACAAGCGAAAAAAGCTGGGGCAAACCCGAAATCTCCGCGGTTCGGCGACGATGTAGGCGCTTCTGAGGCTTCTCGCGCGACGTTGCAGTTGACAGGGCGCGGCTCGCGACTCATTTGCCAGCGAGAGGATTTCCCATGACGTACGAGTACATCTGCACCGCTTGCGGGCACGGATGGGAGGCGGAGCAGAAGATCAGCGAGGCTCCGCTCACCGAGTGTCCCCAGTGCGCAGGGCAGACGGCGAAGCGGCAAGTGTCGGGCGGCGCCGGTTTCATCTTGAAGGGCAGCGGCTGGTACGCGGACCTCTACAGCTCGGCGAAGGGCGGCAAGAAGGACTCGAGCTCCGACAGCGAGTCCACGAGCTCGGTGAGCACCACCGCCAGCGCGAAAGAAACGAAGCCCTCCAGCAGCGAGACCAAGAGCACGAGCTCCGAGGCCAAGCCCGCTGCCCCGGCGGCAACCAGCACGCCGGCGGCGAAGCCTGCCGCGAGCAGCTCCTGAGGCTCGAGATGGCGGAGCGAGGGCGCCAGGTCGCGGAGCTGAGGGAACAGATCGCGCGGCTCGACCAGGAGATCCGCGAGCGTCTGGATCAGCGTGCGCGGCTGTCGCAGCGGATCCACGGCGCGCTCGAGTCCGAGGTGAGCTTCGACTTCGACGAGAAGGGCTGGCTCGACCGGGTCGTCTCGAGCTCCACCGGAGAGCTACCCGAGGCCTCGCTCAGGGCGATTTTCCGAGAAATCGGCGCCGCGGCGCGGGCGATCGAGATGCCGGTGCGCGTCGCCGTCGCCGGGCAAGACGGCGGGTTTTGCCATCAATCGTCGCTCGAGGTGTTCGGCGCCAGCGCGCAAACCATCGAGTGTGCGACCGTCGCCGAGGCCCTGGCGGAGGTCACGCGCGGGCGCGCGGCGTTCGCCGTGTTGCCGTTCGAGTCTTCGGTGGACGGCCTGGTGCCGCTGTCGTTGATGGCGCTGGCCGAGACCGAGCTGATGGCCGTCGGTGAGCGCACGACGCGCGCGACGTATCACCTGATGTCGACGGGCGGGGAGGTGGGCGCGCTCGAGAAGGTGTACATGACGGCGATCGCGCACGCCGCGTGTCAGCGCTTCCTCGACGATGAGCTACCTCGGGTCAGCATCATCGACGTGCGGTCGCCGCAGGTGGCGGCCGAGCTCGCGAAAGAGTCGCCGACGAGCGGCGCGGTCGTGCCTGAGCGTGCAGGCCGTAGCGCGGGGCTCGTGCCGGTGCGCGAAAACGTCGGCGACGTCGCGGACCTGCAGATGCGGCACATCATCGCGGGCTCTCGCCCGGCCGCGCGTTCGGGGCACGATGTGTCGTGCCTGCTGTTCAGCACGAACGAGACGCCGAGCGCCCTCTACGACGTGCTCCGGCACCTGGCCGAGCGTGGCATCACGCTGCGCCGTTTGCAGTCGTTACCGGTTCGCCGCGACGGCATCGAGTACCTGTTCTACGTGGAAATCAGCGGCCATGCCTCGGACCGCTCGGTGGTCACGGCGCTCGAGGCGGTCCGCCGCAGCGTCCGCTACTACCGAATGCTCGGCTCCTTTCCGGCTCAGAGATAAACCGCGGATCCGGTGATAACCTTCCGGGCGAATGACTTCGCCCCTGGTGTTGCCGTCGGTCGAAACTCTGGTCCCCTACGAGGGGGGCAAGCCCATCGAGGAGCTCGCGCGCGAGCTGGGCGTGACCTCCGCGATCAAGCTGGCGTCGAACGAGAACCCGCTCGGCCCGAGCCCCAAGGCGCTGGAAGCGGCGCGGGCGCGGATCGGCGAGGTGCATCTCTACCCCGACGGCGCGGCCTACCGTCTGCGCGAGGCGATCGCCGCGCACCACGGCATCGACATGGGCGAGGTGATCCAGGGCAACGGCTCCAACGAGCTGCTCGATCTGGTCGTGCGCACCTTCGCCCGTCCCGAGCACCACGTCGTGTTCGCCGAGCCCGCGTTCGTCGTCTATCGGATCGCGGCGCTGTCCGGCGGGATCCCGTTCACGGCGGTGCCGACGCGCGACCTCACGCACGACCTCGAGGCGATGGCAGCCGCGGTGCGCCCGAACACCCGCGTTTTGTTCGTCGCGAACCCCAATAATCCAACGGGCACCCACGTCGGACGGAGCGCCGTGGAACGCCTGCTGCGCGAGGTTCCGCCCGAGGTCCTGATAGTGATGGACGAGGCGTACATCGAGTACGCGGACGCGCCGGACTTTCCGAATTCGATGCAGCTTCGCGGGCTCCGCGAGCGGCTGCTGATCACGCGCACGTTCTCGAAGATCTACGGGCTCGCCGGGTTGCGCGTGGGCTACGCCGTCGGGCCGGCGCGGCTGGTGGACTACATGAACCGCGTGCGAGCTCCGTTCAACGTGAGCATCGTCGCGCAAGCCGCGGCAGTCGCTGCGCTTTCGGACCAGGAGCACCTCGAGAAGAGCCGCAGTCACAACTTGCGCGAACGCGAGCGCCTGACACGCGAGCTCACGCGGCTGGGCGTCGGCGTCGCGCCGAGCCAGGCGAACTTCGTGCTCGCGGACACGAAGCGCCCGGCGCGGCCGCTCTACGATGCGCTCCTGCGCAAGGGCGTGATCGTGCGGCCGTTCGGCAACCTGCCCACCAGTCTGCGGATCACCGTCGGCACTTCTGCCGAAAATTCCCGGTTTCTCGAGAGCTTGGCGGAGGTTCTCTCGTGAGCTGCTGGAGGCTCCGGCTCGGCCTCGCGGCGCTGCTCGGGCTCGCGCTCGGCGGCTGCGCCAAGCCCGAAGACGTGATCGTGCGTACCGGCGACGGCAAGGCGCTGACCGCGCCCGCCATCGACGCCGATCCGCTCGCGCTCTTGCCAGGAAACGCCGTGGGGGTGATGACGCTCGACGCCAAGGCCATGTTCCAGTCGAACTTCGGCGGCGCGCTGTTGTCGATCGTCCGCGCGCGCTCGCCGCTGCCGGCTGCGGCCGAGTTCGAGCCGGCGCGGGACCTCGAGCGCGTCTACGTCGGCTCGTACTCCATGCAGGGTGCCGACGTGGCCGGCGTGGCGATCGGCACGTTCAAGCCCGACAAGATCGCAGCGGCCGAAGGGCAGCTCAAGACAGTCGCGGGCATGCCGGTGGTCAAGAGCACCTACGCCAAGCGCACGCTCTACACGGCCGGCGGGCTCGGCTTCACCGTGCTCACCGAGCGCACCGTGATCTTCGGCAACGAAACCGGGATGCGCCGGGCGCTCGACCGCATCGAGGAGGGGCGAGTGCAGCGCCGGCTCTCGGCGTGGATGGTGGACATCCTCGAGAAGCCGACGGCCCCGGTCTCGGCGGGCGCGGATCTGACGTCGCAGCCCTTGCCCAAGGCGGCTCGCGGCGAGCTCCAGTTTCTCGAGGGCATGAAGACCGCGAACCTGGTCGGCAACTTCCAGGACCCCGGGCTGAACCTGGCCGGCACGCTGACCTACGAAACGCCGGAGGGCGCCAAGCGCGGCTCCGACAAGATGCTCGACCTCTATCGCCAGCTCGGCAACTACTCGATCGTGATGGCGCTGTTCGGCTTTCCCCAGCCGATAAAAAAGCTCGACGCGCAGGCGGAAGAGGACAAGGTTCGATTCGTCGCAGGCGTGGACGGTCAGGCCGTCGCGGTCCTGCTCGACAAGGCGCAGAGCTATCTGGCCAGCGTCTCGCCGCCGTCCCAGTGATTCATGGCAGATCTCCTCGTTCGCCCGTGCAAAGGACCGCTCCGCGGCAGCGTGCCGGTGCCGAGCGATCGGAGCATCACGCACCGCGCGTCGATCATCGCGGCGCTGTCGAACGGACCGTGTGAGCTGCGCGGTTTCGCCTACGGCAACGACAACCTGGGCACGCTGCGCGCGCTGTCGGCGCTCGGCGTGCGCTCGGAGGACGACGGGCGCGGCACCGTGAAGCTGCGCGGCGTCGGCCTCGCTGGGCTGAAAGCGCCGGAAGCCCCGATCGATTGCGGGCATTCGGGGACCACGCTGCGGCTCCTGACGGGCGTGCTCGCGGGGCAGCCGTTTCGCTCGGAGCTCACG
>JALYWZ010001079.1 GCA_030852505.1 Myxococcota bacterium
CGCCCGGGGCATGCAGCGTGCCCCCGGGGTCGAGGAACGCCGCCCAGGGCACGGTCTGCCCGGCGCGCTCGCGCTCGGCTTGGAGGTGGTGGACCAGGCCGAGCGAGAGCGACGTGCCCGGCGCTCCCTCGGCCAGCGAAAGTTCGATGACGCCCCCGCGCTGGAGCCCCCTGTCGGGGAGGGCCTCGTCCAGCTCGGCGATCCCGAATCCGAACCCCTCCCGAGCCCCCTCGTCTTGGGAACGGTTGCCACCGACCCGCAGGGCGCGGGCCAGAGCCGGAGAGAATCGAGCAGCCAGGTGCGCGGGCAGCGCCATCACTGAACAGGCTAGCAGCTACCACTGAACAGGCCAGCACCTGCTGCGCCAGCGCGGACAAACAATGACCTATGCTGGTTCCGCGGCCGGCGTACAAGCCCTTCGACTTTCGAAGTGTTATGCCTGTTCGGTCGTGACGGAAGTGACCGAAAAGCTGACTGCCCTGCGCGCGCGACTGCGCGAGCTTGGCTCGGTGCTGGTTTGCTACTCGGGCGGCATCGACAGCGCGTTCGTCCTGGCCGTGGCGACCGAAGAGCTCGGCGAGCGCGCGGTGGGCATGACGGCCGTGAGCCCGAGCCTACCCCAGAGCGAAAAGGACGACGCCGCGCGGATCGCGCTCGCGCTCGGCGCCACTCACCGCTTCGTCGATTCGAACGAGCTCGCGCGCGACGCTTACGTCAAGAACGGCCCCGACCGCTGCTTCCACTGCAAGACGGAGCTCTACAGCATCGCCCGCGACAAGGCGCGGGAGTGGCAGCTCGCGGCGATCGTCAACGGCACCAACACCGACGACCTCGGCGACTACCGCCCCGGGCTCGAGGCCGCGCGCGAAGCCGGCGTGGTGAGCCCGCTGCTCGATGCCGGCATGAACAAGGCCGCGGTGCGCGCCGCCGCGCAGGCGATCGGCATGGAGATCTGGGACAAGCCCGCCGCCGCTTGCCTTTCGAGCCGCATCCCCTACGGCACGAGCGTCACGCGCGAGCGCCTGGCCCAGATCGGCGCCTTCGAAGCCGAGCTGCGCGCGCTCGGCTTCCGCCAGGTGCGTGTGCGCTGGCACGACAGCATCGCGCGCATCGAGCTCGACCTGTCCGAGCTCGAGCGCCTGCTCAATCCGGAGCTCCGCGCCGCCGCGCTCGACGCCGGCAAGCGCCAGGGTTTTCGCTACGTGACGCTGGATCTCGGCGGCTACCGCACCGGGTCCCACAACGAGGTCCTGGTCGCCCGCTCGCTCCCGCTCCTCCCGTAAACTCAGCCCAGCGATTCCACGCCTCCGGGCAGCGCGTCGTGCATAATCCCCCAATGACGAGGCATCTTGGCTGGGCAGTGATGTTGGGGCTGAGCATCGGGCTGATCGCGCCGGCGGTCCGGGCGGACGTACCTCCGCCCGATCAGTGCATGACCGAGGGCGCGAGCTGCGACAATGCAGGCCCCGACGCCGACGGGTCCGGAACTTGCGCAAAGAGGACCTGCACCCGCGGCTCCCCCACGGGAGAAGTCACGGAGTACGAGTGCTTGCGCTGCGTCCCGGGCTCGAGCTCCAAGAAGGACGATGACGACGACGGGTGCAGCATGGGACCCGTGCGCACCGAACACGGCATCGTCGGAGTGCTTGCGCTGGTCGGGCTCGCTGCGCTGCGTCTGGGACGCCGGCGTTGACCCAGGGCGCGCTCGTCGCCTACGTCGAACGCGCCGCCGAGCCACTCGATAAAGCGCGCAAGGCGTGGCTCGCGCTGTGCTTGCAGAGCCGCCTCCTGAAAGCGGTGCTGTCGCGGCGCGCCTCGCGCATCGCCGCGCTCGCGTCATTGCAAGCCGTGGTGGCGTTCGGGCTCGCGCTGTACTTTCCGGTCCTGCTCTTCGCGCTCGGCCCGGTGTTGTTCGGCGTGGCGCACGTGGCCGCCGACGTGCGCTACCTCGTGCTGCGCCAGGAGCTCGCCGGTTGGTGGCGGCACGTGGTGTGGCTCGGCTGCGCGGCGTTACTCGCCGTACGCACTTCGACCGCGCTCGGTGTCTCGATGGATGCAACCACGCTCGAGACGCTGCTCGCGGCGGCGTTTCTCGCAACGGCGAGCGTCGCCGGCCGGGCGCGCGGGGGCTCGACCTCGCGCACGGCGCTGTCG
>JALYWZ010000326.1 GCA_030852505.1 Myxococcota bacterium
CTGCCGCTGTGCGCATTCCCTCGGAGCGGTCGCAGCCCACGGCACCCGCGAGCGCGAAGAGCACCGCGACGGATCCTCGAGGACGCTTCACCTGGACCGAGAACACGCCGCATCGTTAGCACGATCTGCCCCGCGAGAGCGCCCGTGTTTGCCGCGAATTCGAGCGGCGCTATGCTCTCGCTCGGTCATGAGCGGGCAGGTTCGGTCGGGTGCATGGGCGTGCACGTTGCTCACGTTCGCCGTTCTCGCGTTCGGCTGCGGCGGGCAATCCGCTCGCGAGGAGGACGACAGCACGGGCGGTCGCAGTGCACGCGGCGGGAGCGGCGGGTTTGCCTGGGCGGGTGGCGGACGCGGCGGTCGTGCGAGCGACGCGACCGGCGGTCGGCTCAGCTCCGATTTCGTGGACCCCGGCTGTCCCGAGCCGCCCGCGCCGGAACGGGTGCTCGAGTGCGACCCGCTCGGCGACGGCACGGACTGCCCGCTCGGCTTCGGGTGCTACCCGTTCGTGACGCACCCCCCGGGTGACGGCTGCGAGCCGCGGATCATCGGCGCCATCTGCCGCTCGGCGGGCTCCGGCACGCAGGGTAGCGTGTGCGGCTCGGGAACCGACGGCTGCGCGCCCGGATACATGTGCGTGGTCGGGCTTCAGCCGGGCCGGCGCTGCGCGAAGATCTGCACCGACTTCGACGACACCGAGGCCTGCGGTGGCGGCCTCATCTGCGGCGAGACCGACGTGGAAGGTTACGGCGTTTGCAGTTGAGAGCGTTGGTCATGCCGCTTTTGGCCTGGCTGTGCGTGCCGGCCTGCGGCTCGAGGAGCCCGCTCGAGCCCGGCACCGAGCAGCCGCCGCCGATCGAGTGCGGGCTCGACACGGAGTGCGCGGGCGACGCCTGCAGCAAGGGCCGCTGCCAGGACGGCTTCTGCGAGTTTACCCCGGTGGTTTGTGACGACGGCGACGCGTGCACCGAGGACGCCTGCAACCCGAGCTCGGGTTGTGTGCACCGGCCGCTCACCGTCGACAACGACGGCGACGGTCACGCCGCCCCGCTGCCCGGATACGCGCCCGGAGAACCCGGTGCTTGCGGCGACGACTGCGACGACACGGCCGCCGCGGCTCGACCCGGCGGCACCGAGCTCTGCGACGGTCGCGACAACGACTGCAACGGCGTGGTCGACGACGGCGCCGTGTACCGGAGCTCGCAGACGACGCCGGTACGTCTGTCGTCCGCCAATGCAGAGCGAGCCGGACACGGTGGCCTGATCGGGCTCGAATCCGGCTTCGCGCTCACCTTGCGCGAGCGCAATTCGAACGTCGCGACCGAGTGGCAGACCTTCTTGAAGGGCATCGACGAGGACGGCGCGGCGCGCTTCGACTCGCGTGTGTCGATGCCAAACGTGCCGATCGACTTCGGCCCGCTCGCCTGGTCCGGGCGCGAGCTCGTGACGGTGTGGGAGGACGATCGCACGAGCGGCGGCTACGAGATCTGGTTCGCACGCTTCACGCCCGACGGTGCGAAGCTCGGGCCGGACGTGCGCGTCACGGATTCCGCGCAGTTTTCGCTCAACCCCTCGCTGCTCTACAACCGGAACGAGTTCGTGATGGTCTGGGACGACCGGCGCGACGAGCTGCGCGGGATGGAAGGCAGCCGCCTCTACGGTCAGCGCATCTCGCCCGAAGGCGACGCGATCGGCGGCAACGTCTTGCTCACGCCCGACGAGCAGGGCGTCGAGTATCCGTCGCTCGCGATCGGCGCGCACCGGATCGGAGCCGTGTACACGCAGTTCGTTGCGCCAGCGGGCAGCACGCTGCGCTTTCGCAGCTACGATGCCGAGCTCCAGCCGGTCGCCGCCTCCGAGCCCTTCGGCAGCGACGTGGTCGATCCCAGCGTCGACGCGCTCGAGACGGGCTTCGCCGTGCTGTGGGAAAACTACACGGACGGCCCGGGCAACGTGCTGTGGGGCGCCGTCTTCGACGAGCAAGCGAACACGGTGGTGGCGCCGGTAGCGCTCGCCAGCGGCGCGAGCCACCTCGGCAGCCATTCGGCGATCTCGCTCGGCGATCGGCTGCTCGTGGTCTGGTCGGACGACAGCAGCGGCAACTACGACCTGTACTGGCAGACGTTCGACAGCCGCCTCACGCCGATCGGAGAGCGCTCGGCGCTCACCGCGAATCCGAGCGAGACCATCCGACCCTCGCTGGCCGTGTCTGCCTCGGGCAGCGTCGGAGTGTCGTACGAAGACTTCGCGGACGGCTCGAAGCAGGTCTATTTCACGCGGCTCTTGTGTGAGTGAGCGTCACGCGACGCGGCGCACGCGAGGCCCTGCCTGGTGCACCTTGCCGGGCAGCTTGCGCCCGACCACCCGCTCGGCGACGCGGCCGGCCTCGATCAGCTTGTCGAGGTCGATGCCGGTGCGAATGCCCATGCCGTGCAGCATGTAGACGAGGTCTTCGGTGGCGAGGTTGCCCGCAGCCCCGGGCGCGTACGGGCAGCCACCGAGCCCGCCCACGGACGCATCGATGTCGCGCACGCCGAGCTCGAGCCCGACCAGCGCGTTCGCGAGGGCCGTGCCGCGCGTGTCGTGGAAGTGCAGGGCCAGCTTTTCGGCTGGAAACTCGGAGAGGAACGACTTCACGATGTCGCGAGTCTGCAGCGGAGTCCCGACGCCGATCGTGTCACCGAGCGAGATCTGGTAGCAGCCGAGCTCGATCAGCTGTCGCGAGATGTCGATCGCGGCTCCGGGATCCACGTCGCCCTCGTACGGGCAGCCCCACACGGTCGACACGTATGCACGCACGCGCATCCCCGACCCGAGCGCCGGTGGCACCACCTCGGCGAACGTCTCGAGCGACTGGGCGATGCTCTTGTTGGTGTTCTTCTGGTTGTGCGTCTCGGACGCCGACAAGAACACCGCGATCTCTTCGAGCCCCGCCGCCCGGGCGCGCTCGAAGCCCTTGGCGTTCGGGCAGAGCGCGCTCAAGGTCACGCCGGCGGGCACGCTCAGGCTGGTCGCGAGCACCTCGGCGTCCGCGAGCTGCGGTACCCAGCGCGGCGACACGAAGCTCGTGAGCTCGATTCGCTTGAGCCCCGCAGCCACCAGCGCGGCCACGAGCTCGCGCTTTCCCTCGAGGCTCACCGGAGCCGCCTCGTTTTGGAGGCCGTCCCGCGGGGAGACCTCGTAGACGGAGACGTCGGCGGGCAGGGAATCGAGGAACATCGTCCCCCCAGCATACCACTCCGCTTTTGTCGGGCTGACGGGAGGGGGAGGGGGGAGAGCAGAGGGATCGGCTTGGGGTAGAGCTAGGGCTCGAGTGGGGGAGGCCAACGCTTCACGGGCGGAGGCGCACGCGCTCTGGTAACGCGCCAGGCGATTCTTTCCTCGAGAGTACGCGCCTTCGCTCACGTTCAGCGGGATGCTGATCAGCCCGTTCGAACTGGTCGGCGAGTTCACTACTCGTCCGCCGCAGCATCGGTATTGTCGGCCCCGCACGCCGAACCAGTTCGAGCACCACCTCATAAATCCGAAGAGCCACCGCGTTTCATCGACCCCGCCCCGGCCCAGTTGCTCAGCCCCCTCCCTGCTCCCCGAACTAGATGTCGAGCAGGCGCATCTGCCGTTGCTTCGGCGGCGGGATGAACTCGACCGGGTAGTTTCCGCTCCAGCAAGCGTCGCAGAAGTTCGACTTGGAGAGCGAGCGTCCGATCACGGGCAGGGCTCGCTTTTCGCTCGCGGGCTCGGCTCGGGCGCTGAGAACCGCGTCGTGCATCTCTTCGATCGACAGGTACGCGAGCGAGTCGCTGGTGATGTACTGGTTGATCTCCTCGACGCTGTGCGAGGAGGCGATCAGCTCGGCGCGCGTCGGCGTGTCGATGCCGTAGTAGCAGGGCCACTTGGTGGGCGGGCTCGAGATCCGGAGGTGCACCTCGGCGGCGCCGGCGGCGCGCACCATCTTCACGATTTTTCGGCTGGTGGTGCCTCGCACGATGCTGTCGTCGATCACGACCACGCGCTTGCCCTTCAGCACGCTCGCGACCGGGTTCAACTTCAAGCGGACGCCGAAGTGACGGATGCTTTGCTGCGGTTCGATGAAGGTGCGGCCCACGTAGTGGCTGCGCACCAGGCCGAGCTCGAACGGGATGCCGGCGGCCTCGGCGTAGCCGATCGTGGCGGGCACCCCCGAATCCGGCACGGGGATCGCGACGTCTGCCTCGACCGGATGGCGTTGGGCCAGCAGCCGCCCGAGGTTCTTGCGAGCCTCGTAGACGCTGATGCCGTCGAGCGTGGAGTCGGGGCGCGCGAAGTACACGTACTCGAAGATGCAGGTGCTGCGCGGCATGTCTGCGAACGGGCGCAGGCTGGAGAGACCGCGCTCGTCGATCACCACCATCTCGCCCGGCTCGACGTCGCGCACGTACTCGGCGTCGATCAGGTCGAAGCTCGACGGCTCGCTCGACACCACCCACGCGCCGCCCTCGCCCGGCATGCGCCCGAGGCACAGAGGCCGGAACCCCATCGGGTCGCGAACGGCGATCATCGAGTTCGGCGTGAGGCACATCAGCGAAAACGCGCCCGCGACCTTGCTCAGCGCGTCGGCGATGCGATCCTGGGGCGAGCGCTGGCTGCTGATCGCCATCAGGTGGACGATCACCTCCGTGTCGCTCGTGCTCTGGAAAATCGAGCCCCGGGCCTCCAGGCTCTCGCGCAGCTGGTCGGCGTTGGTGAGGTTGCCGTTGTGGCCGATGGCGATCGAGCCGCGGGCGTATTCGACCGCGATCGGCTGCGCGTTCTTGAGCATCGAGCCGCCGGCCGTGGAGTAACGCACGTGCCCGATCGCGTTTTGCCCTCCGAGCCGCGCCAGCTGCTCCGGGGTGAAGATGTCGATGACATGCCCCATCCCCCGGTGAAGGCTCAGGTTCTGACCGTCGCTCGTTGCGATACCCGCGCTCTCTTGACCGCGATGCTGGAGTGCATGCAGTCCGAGGTAGGTGAGATTCGCGGCCTCAGGATGGCCAAAAATGCCGAAAACGCCGCACATGGTGGGACCTCGCTGGGACGCCGGGGCGCGAGAGCCGTGCCACGGATTTCAAGGTTCCGCCAGTCGCCTCACCGAAAGGAGAGGCTTCGTCCGCGGGGCCGGGGCGCGCCAGGTCAGGAACGCAGAGCGTGTTTCTGGCTGCTCCTGCCGCCTACAAGGGTGACGCCCGGCGCACCCTTAGACACTCGAAAACACGCATGAAGTCACGTTAAGCTCCGGACGTTGTTCCCCTCGTGGTTGTCATGAGCGCGCTCGAGCAAGCCCTCGCCGCATGGCGTAACAATCCGAGCGCGCCGTCGACCGTCGCGCTGTGTTCGTATTTGGGACCGTCGCATCACCACGACCTGATCCGCGAGGTCGGCGAGCGCGCCAGCACCTGGCACGTGACCGACGTGGACGTGATGTTGGCCGTCGGGCGCATGTACCTCGACGCGAACCTGCTGACGGAGGCCCAAGCGGCCCTCACGCAAGCCAGCAAGGTCGGTCCGCAGAGCGCTGCGGTGCATCGCTTCCTCGGAGAGGTGTTGCTGCGGCGCGGCGATGCGGTGCGGGCCGAACGGGTGCTTTCGCGCGCGCTCGAGCTCGGTGCCACCGATGTAGATTCGCGCAGCCTGCACGACCGCGCTTCGTTCTACACGCCGCTCCAGAAGCGCGTCGGCGTTCAAGCCGTGGCGAGCGAGGTGGCGCGCGCGCTGCCGAAGCAGCCGTCGATTCCGCCGTCGAGCGGCAAAAGCGCGCTCTCCGACGCCAGCGACGCCCACGAGGTCTCGGACATCGTCGAGTTCGAGGACGTCACGGCGCACTTCGCGCCGAGCGGGCGGCTCGCCAGCAACGGCGACCCGGTCTACCACTCCAAGGCGCCGATCTCTGCGCGCGGCGGGCTGCCGGGGATGGGCGCCGCGAGTCAGCGC
>JALYWZ010000327.1 GCA_030852505.1 Myxococcota bacterium
GGCGGAGACGGCTCCGGCGCGTCGAGCCGCGGTGGTTCCGCGATCGGCGCCGCGGCCTCTTCCGGCTCGACCACGGGTGGTGCGGCGGGCGTCACGGGCTGCGGCGCGGGCGTAGCTCCGCCAGCGGCGGTCGCCTTGCGCGACAGCTTCTCGCCGATCTGAGCTTCGAACGCGAGCAGCGCCTGGTTCTCGGGCTCGAGCCCGGCGAGACGCTCGAAGTAGCGCTTGGCGGAGACCACGTCGCCGCGCTGCTTCCACGAAATCAACCCCGCCTGAGACAGGAGATAGGAAGCTTGCGGGCCGAGGTTCGAGCGATCGGTGAGCTCGTCTGCCAGGCGCACGAGGCGCTCCCACTCGCCTCCCTTGACGCCATGTAGATCTTTCAAATACGTGAACGCGGGCTCACGCGCTGGATCGATGCGCAGCGACTCTTCGAGCAGCTGCGCGCCGAGCTCGGCGTTCTGGTGGCGCAGCGCCCAGCGCGCGCCGAAATCGTAGGCGAGGAGCGCGCGAGCGCTCGTATCGGGCGTGGACTTCAGCGCCTCGCGCTGCGCCTCGAGGATCGTCTCGGTGCGCTGCGACTCGACGAGCAGTCCCTCGTAGAGCGCCGCGACGTTCGAGTTGGCGGGATCGGCCGCGTAGGCGCGGCTCAAGATGCCTTCGACCTCGCCCGGGGCGAAGCGGCGGGCGATGCGCGCGGCGCGCAGCAAGAGCCGCGCCTTTTCGGCGCCGGTGGCGGCGTCGTGTGCGCCACGCAACAAGCCGCCGATGCGCTCCTGCCACTCGCCGTCACTGAGCTGGGCGTCGAGCAAGCGCTCCTTGAGATCCGACGGCGCGCCGTTCGAGCTCTCCACGGCCTTCGCGTAGGTCTGCGCGGCGCGGTCGTAGTCGGCGAGGTCGAAGTACACGTCGCCGAGCTCGCCGAACAAGCGGGTGCGAGCGCTCGGGTCCTGCGTGTTCTTCAGCTGCAATTCGAGCAGCTTCTGGACCATGTTGAGCTTGCCGAGCTCCCAGTAGATCCCGCGAGCCTCGCTCAACGCCTCCAGGTGCGCCGGATTCAGCTTGTACGCGTCCTGAAAGTGCTTCAGCGCGCGCACGCCCTGCAGGAACTGGGCGTACAGAATCCGCCCGAGTCGCAGGTGATAATCGGCTTTCCGGGTGGCGTCCTCGGTCGAAAGGATGCCCTGCTCGAGCGCTTCGACGACTCCGCTCCAGTCGTGAAGGCCCTCAAGCTGCTTAAGTCGCTGCTCTAGATCCATGCTCCCTCGGACACAATGCCTGAAGAAAGGTATCCCCGCTCGGAGCACGAACGGGGACCTGTCCTGAACACTTCGCCGGCCTCGGGCCGGACCACTGGAAACGAACCGAGCGCGACAGCAAAACCGCTGCCGCGCTCTTCATTCAACTCGTTGGCTTTGCAGTACTGAGGCTTGACCGTGGTCATTCGCCGCTCGGTCACTGACCCAGCTTCTGGACCAGCGACGCACTCGTCTCGCACTGTTCTTTGAATTTCGCCGACTGAGCGCCGCGGCACACCTTCTTCGTGAACTGCTCGAGGAGGCGCACCGCTTTCTCTTTCTGCGGCGGATTCATGGTCGCGTAAGTGCTGCCGAGGTTGAAAGAGAACTCGGGGTGCGAATCGCCGGCGAACTGCTCGGCGCGCTCCATCGCAGCGACCTGCGCGTTCTTGTCGTGCTTCAACAACGCGACGTTCCCGAGCAGCACGTACATGCCGTAGATCTTCGGGTTGTTCTTCTCGCTCGGCGGGACCAGGCGGGTGCCTTCCTTCAACACCTGCTCGGCCTCGTTCACCTGGCGCAGCGTGATGTAGAGCTCCGCGAGCGGCGGGTAGAAGTACGAGTGCGAGGGATCGTGCTCGATCGCCTTGTTGTAGTTCTCGATCGCGCCCTGCTCATCGTCGGTCCAGAGCAGCGCCTCACCGAGCAGGAAGTAACACTCGGAGATGTTCGGGTCCTTCTCGATGCACTTCTTGAGCGGCTCTTTCGCCTGCTCGTAGGCATCGGGGTTACCGGCCTCCGCCTGATTCACCAGCGCGAGACCGCGCTTGTACCAGTACGTCGCGAAGTCGGGCGCGACCTGCACGGAACGCGACAGCGTCGACGCCATCTTGTCCCAGTCTTCCTTCTTCTCGTAGGCGCCGGCGAGCTTCCAGAGGATGCGGTGGTTGGTGGGATCCAGTTGGATCGCCTGCTCGTACTTCTGGATGGCGCCTTCGACGTTGACCTTGATCGACTGATCGCCTTCGTTCGCCAGGTTGATGGCTTCGATGTGGTTTCGGCTGCAACCCGCAGCAAACAACATACCCAGGGTGAGCACGGCAACGTTGAGATTCATCGCAAGCCTTTACCTCTCTACTTACCTGCCCACGTGGGGCGACGCTCTTGCAGCTCCGAACCCGATGTTCGAGCTAGAGCCACCGCCTTCGCCGGTGCAGAGGGGTGGCGCAAGAGGCCCAGAGCATAGGCGCACGCCCCCCATGAAGTAAAGGTGCAACTCGCGCGCTTCGGGGATCCAAAACCGTTCGCAATCGCCGGAGAATATCGGCGATTTGAAGCACGTCGCGGCGCGACTGGCGACCCGCACGAACGGTCGGGTCACGTCCGTTCCGAACCCGTGCGCTCTCGCTTTGTCGCCAGGTGCGCCGGTGCGCGGCTGCGCAACTCAGCGCCGCTGCTTCACGACACACGCCACCCACAAAACGCCGAAGGTCCCGAACCGGGACCTTCGAAGCGCGCGCACCGACTGTCGTCGGAGCGCCTTGCTCTCTCGCACTCAGCCGGGCGACAGCATGATCGGGTACACGACCGTCACGATGCCACCTTCGGGCTGCGGGAAGCTCAGACCATAGAAGGCTGAAACCACGCAGCTCACGACCGCGCTGTCCGGAAGATCCGAACCGCCGTTCGAGGCATTCGACACCGAACCGTCTCGACCAATCACGAAACGCGCCGATACACGACCTTGGAGGTTCGGGTTACGAGAGAGACCCTGCTCGTAACACATGCGGAAGCGGCCGTAGTTCTGGCGAACGATACGCTGGATGACTTCCGGCGGCAGGCGGCCGCTCACGGTAGTCGCACCCATGCGCACCTTCGGCGCGCGAGTCGCATGCGAACCACCCAGGCGACCGTGGCCGGCGCCGAAGCCCTGACCCGTACCGGTGCCCGCGCCGTGCCCCAGCGTGCCGATGTTGCCGAGGCCGATGCCTTCGCCGCGACCGCCGCCACCTTCGCCGATGCCGGAGAGACCGAGACCGCCGGCGCCGAATGCGTCGCCGATCTCGTCGCCCCACATGTTACCGCGAGCGCTGACCTCGTCGGTGCCGAGCGACGTGTCGCGGCCCCACGGCGCAGTCGGCGCGTTCGGGTCACCCGCCGCCCCGGTGTTGAGCAGGCCGATCATGCCGAATTCCATGGCTTCGCGCAGCGCGGCCTGGCGCGCAATGTGCGGATCCGCGTTGTCCTTCGGACCCTGAACCGCGTAGCGCTTGTTGGTCGCCTTCGTGGTGGGGTTACCCATCGAACCCTCTTCGCCCTTGGCGCGGGTCCCGGTACCACCCTCCTTGTTGTCCGCCTGCTCCTCGACGACTTCGGCTTCTTTCTCTTCCTGTTCGCGCTCGGCAGCGGCGTCCAGGTACTGCTGCATCAGGTACAGCCGATCCTTGTCGAGATCTTCGTCGTCGGTCAGACCGAGCGGCGGAACGAAGAAGGCCATCGCCGCCACGAACCCGGCGTGCACCAGGAACGAGAGGCCGAAGTAGGCCGCCACCGTCCAGTCGAAGGTGGCGCCGACACCGTGCTGCAACGGCTTACCGGCGTTGACCGCCGCAACCTGGAACACGAAATCACCGAGCTCGAGCCGCGCCTTGGCTCCGCCCGGCAGAGCCAGCTGGTGGCCGCCGGTCACCTCGGCAGTCGGTTGCGCACGCGGGCGAACCTCGTCGAGGCTCATCCGCCCCTGCCCCGGGAACTCCACGAACCCTCGAGCGTGCGGCGGGATCACGAGCGACACCGACATCTTGTCGCCGATCACCACCGGCATGCGCGTCGTGCCGATGCGCTCGCTCGGGATGAAGAAGTCGCAGCCGGCGTTCTTGCTCTGCTCTTCACCGACGTAGAAGTTGCGCGGCGGCGTCAGGTGCGAGACATGCAGCACGTTCGTGCCCCACATCACCATCACCTCCACGGCCTGCACGTGCGGCAGCTCGACCTCGTCGGGGCTGACGTCGGGACCGCTCTTGATCATCGTGTAGGTGTAGGTCCCGGGCGGCATGTCGTCGTGACCGTGGCCGTGCCCGTGCCCGAGATCGTGGTGCGCCATCCCGCCGGCGAACGGATTCGGCGCTGCCTCGAACGGATTCACCGCGGCCGCGTGCGGCGCGGACGGCGCCATCGCGAACGGGTTCGGCGCAGCGGCCATCGGCGCCGTGCCACCCAGCATGGTCGGAACGCGCTGCGGCATCGGCGCGGTGCCCATCGGAACCGAGGGCGGCGGGGCCGCCTGAACCTCGGCACCGGCCGGCTCCGAGCTCTCGAGCACGATCGCCGTCTCGCCCACCTGGATCAGGTCGCCGACGTGCAACTTGCACTTGTTCACCCGCGCGCCGTTCACCATCGTGCCCGGCTCGTTGCCGAGGTCGATCAGCGTCACGTCTTCGGGACCCGCGACCTCGATCACGGCGTGCATGCGCGACGCCATCTCGTCATCGACGCGAAGATGGCTCTTCGGATCTTTGCCGACCTTGACGATGTCCTGCGTCACGGTCTCCCGCCGCAGGAGGGCGTCACCCCGATAGAGCGCGAATGAAAGAACAGCCTTTGCCATGCCTTGCTTTCCTAACTACCGCCGCCGATGACCTGCGGGTTTTCCGATCCTGAACGGAGCTTCAGATGTTTTCGACCGACTTCAGCATCTCGGTGACGAATGAGGTGCGCGGACGGATCAGGGTCGTGCGCGCAGCCCGCGGGCGAACCTTGATGGTCGCGTCGTTCGGCCCGAAGCCGCCCGCGTTTAGCGGATCGTCTTCGAACTCGTAGCCGTAGCCTTCCTTGTCACCGCCGCCTTCCGCCGGTGCGGCGTCCTGCGCCCAAGCTGCGGAGGTTCCGAACACGGTCAGGCTCACGGTCACCAGGGTCAGCGCCAACTTCGAGCGAATCATTTCCGTTCTCCTCAAAAAATCACGCTCTCAATTTCAGTGAGAGTGTACGATCTGAGCCAATCACTCGTCAATGCCAACCTTCGGTGCAGAGACACCGAAGGTTGGCCGACGTTCCCGTCCGGAACGAATCAGTTCATTTCTTTTTGGCAGGAGGAGCGGCCGGTGCCGGAGCGGCGCCCTTGGCAGGCGGCGCCGCGGGCGCTGCTGCACCCGGCTTACCCGCCGCTGCGGGCGCGGCCGGTGCTGCGCCCGCCTTGGCCTTGTCCGCCGCCGCCTTGTCCGCTGCCGCCTTCTTGTCGGCCTCGGCCTTGGCCTTGTCGTCGGCCGCCTTCTTCTCGGCCTCGACCTTGGCTGCGGCTTCCTGGGCCTTGCGCTCGGCTTCGGCGGCCTTGGCTGCTTCCGCCGCGTCCTTCTCGGCCTGCTCACCCTCGCGGATGAACTTGATCGTCTGCTCGATGTCCTCGACGCGCTCCTTCGAGCGCTTCACCGCTGCCGCGAACACCGGCTCGTCTCCGGCCTTGCTCACGAAGTCGCGGTACTGCGCCGCTGCCTTCTCCAAGATCGGGATCGACTTGTCGCCGGCGCGCTTGGCGCGAAACTCGTGGGTGAGGATCGCCTCGTTGTAGTAGGTCTCGGGGCGAGCCGGATCGACCTTCTTGGCCTCGTCGAGGTTCTTCTGAGCCTCGCCGATGTACTTGTCGAAGTTCGCGTCGTTGACCTGGCCGCGCAGCGCGAGCGCCAGCCCGAGGTACGCCTCGTA
>JALYWZ010000003.1 GCA_030852505.1 Myxococcota bacterium
GCCATTGATCGATCGAGCGCAGCCGCTGGGGCCGCTCCTCCCGCAGCCGCGCGAGCGCTCGCTCGGGGGTGGGCTCGGACAGGGCGCGCGCCTCCTCGCGGGGCATCCGCAGCGTGATGTGCGCCTGGGAGCCGAGGGTTTTCTCGATCAGCGAGGCCTGGAGGCCGCCGATCAGCGCCGAGAGGAACACGAGCACGCTGACACCGATCGCGACCGCCGCGAGGATCAGCAGCGTCTGGCCGCGGGCATCGCGCAGATAGCGCAGGGCGACGAACCACTCGAACGGCATCAGTCGCGCTCCGTCCGCACACGCGCGCCCTCTTTGAGCCGTTGCCCGTCGGGCACGATGACCTCGGCGCCCTCGGCGATGCCGCCCTCGACCTCGGTCGCACCCTCGCCGCGGATGCCGAGCTTGACCGAGCGGCGCACCACCCGGCCGTTCACGACGGTCTGCACCCACGGTGCGGCCGTCGCTGCGGCTCGCACGACGTTGCTCGGCACCGTCAGCACCTTCGTCTTCGCAGCGATCGTGAGATCGACCGAGACCGTCATGTCGGGCTTGAGGAACGGCGGCGGCTTCGGCACCGCTAGCCGGACCTCGACGCTGCCCCGCTCTGGATCGATCGCAGGCGCGATGTAGTTGACGGTGGCGTCGAACAGCTGCTGCGGGAACGCGTCCGCGGAAGCCTTGGCCAGTTGACCCACGCGGATCCAGGCGAGGTTGCGCTCGTCCGGATTGAACACGAGCTCCACGTCGCCGTCGGCCGCGAGCTCGAGCAGCGCTCGCGACGGCTGCACCACGTCGCCGGGCTCGACGCTGCGAGACAGCACGGTTCCGCTCTGGAGCGCGACGATGCGTGTCTGTTCGAGCCGTGCCGTAGCGCCTGCGAGCTGCGCCTGAGCCTGGAGCAAGGCGGTCAGCGCCACCCGCGAGTCTGCGCCGAGCGGCGCCGCGGCGACCTGCTGCGCCTGCGCCGCGTTCTTCTGCGCTTGCGCGATGTCGGCTGCGCGCTGCGCGTTCTCGAGCTCGACGAGAGGCAGTGCGCCGGACGCGGCGAGCTTTTGGGCCCGCTGGAGCTCGGTCTGTGCCTTTTCCAGGTTGCTCTCGGACTGGCGCAGCGACTCGGTCGCCACGATCGCGCCGACCCTTCGCAGCTGTTCGACGCGCGCTTGCGCCTGTTTCACCGCGGCCTCGGCCTGCGCGACCGCCGCGCGCTCCGCCGAGTCCTCGAGCTGGAGGAGCAGGTCACCCTTGCTGACCCGCTGGCCCGCGACCGCACCGACCGCCACCACGAGCCCGGAGAGCTGAGCTGAAACCTGGACCCGGCTCGGCACGCGCACGCGTCCGCTCGCGACGATGTGTTGCTCGAGGTCGCGCCGCTCGACGAGCACGGTGCGCACCACCGGGCCGCGCGCGCGCAGCAGCAGCACGACCGCGGCCGTGAGCGCGAGAGCGACCACGACCCAGACCCCCGGGCGGCGAAGCAGACTGCGCGTCAAGGCCGTCCTGACTAGGTAACATGGCTGGCTCGGCCCTCACAACCGGACTCGCCAGCTCGCTTCCGTATCAGGACGGCGCCCTCGCGCGCTCCCCAGCTCGAGCCGTTATTGCTGGATCTCGGGCTCCACGAGCTGGGCCAGCAACGTGAGCGACTCTTGCCAACCGAGGTAACAGGCCTCGACCGGGATGACAGTCGGGATGTTCTCCTGGACGATGCTGACCTCGGTGCCGACGGACACCTTCCTCAGCGTGACGGTGGTCTGCAGCTGGCCGGGCAGGTTCGGATCGTCGAACTTGTCGGTATGGCGAATGCGCTGGTTGGGAACGAGCTCCAGGAATTCGCCGCCGAACGAGTGGCTGTTCCCGGTCGTGAGGTTCGTGAAGGACATCTTGTAGGTGCCCCCGACCTCCGCCTTGATGTGGTGGACCCTACCGGTGAAGCCGTGGGGTGGCAGCCACTTGGCCATCGCGTCGGGATCGAGGAATGCCCGGTAGATCCGCTCGGCCGGCGCACGAAGAACGCGATGAAGTTTGACGGTATTTTCGGCCATGACTCAGTTCCTTTCCTGGACGTGCAGGGATCGCAACGGGTCACCTGCATCTACAACCGCGACGAACGGGGTAAGCCGCGATCGACATGGCGACGTCTTTTTTCTGTCGGGGGCCCACAGTGCGCGCAAAGCCGCGCGCGCAAAGCCGCGGAAGGACAGCCCCTTTCATCGACGCTGGACAGCTTCCGTGCGATGGTACCGAGCCATGAGATCTACCGCAAAACGAGGGTCAAATGGTCCTCTCGCTGGCCCGAGCCTGCAGTCCGTCCTGGTGCCGATCGATCTCTCGCCCGGCGCCGACCGGGTGCTCGGGCGCGTGGCTTTGTTGCCCCTGGCCGACCAAGGCCGGGTGACGCTGCTCCACGTGATCCCCGACGGCCTGCCGGTGGGGGAGCAACGCAAGGCGGCGCGCGACGCAGACAAGGTGCTTTTGGGCCATGCGCGGCACCTCCGCAAGCAGATCCGCGGCAGCGTGAGCATTGCCTCGTCGGTGAAGATCGGCGCCGCAGCCAAGGAGATCGCCGCGAGCGCCGCTGCCACGCACGCGGATCTGATCGTGATGGGCCGTGGCGGTCGGCGGCCGCTGCGCGATGTCTTCCTCGGGTCGACCGCGGAGCGCGTCGTGCGACAGGCGCAGAGGCCCGTGCTCGTGGTTCGGCTGCCCGCGCGTGAGGTCTATTGCCGCCCCCTGCTCGCGCTGGACGTGGATCAGACGGCGAGCGACGTGGTTCGGCTGATGGTGGGTGTGCTGCCGTCGCCGCGCCCGCTGGTCGACGTCGTGCACGCGTTCCAGATACCGTATCAGGGCATGATGTATCCGAGCCTCTCCGAGGACGAGGCGGACGAACGAAAGTCGGAGCTCCGCGCCCAATTGAGCCTGGCGCTACGCCAGCTGCTGAGCGAAGCCTTGGCCAAGGCGCACGTGCCACCGGGGGAGGGGCCGGCGTTTCGGACGCACGTCCAACACGGACCACCGCGGCTCGTGGTCGAAAAGGCGATCAAGAAGGCGGACTCGGATCTGCTCGTGCTCGGCACCCGCGCGTACTCGGGGATCGCTCTGATGTTTCTCGGCACCGTCGCCGGCGAGCTCTTGCGCGCAGCGCAGTGTGACGTGCTCGTCGTTCCGCCCAGGCCCGTCAAGAGCCGTCGGAGTGGCTGAGCGGCGGCGGGGTATCGGCGGCGCCCGCCACGCGCCGGCGAAATAGCGCGACGCGCGCCAAAAGTACGGTGGTCACGGGGACGGTGATCGACAACAGCACGACCAGCAGCCAGGGGTGCAGCGCAAGACGTCCCTCGAGCATCGAAAAGTAGAGGACACCCGCGAGCGCGACCGTCCAGCTGCCGAACGTGTACGTGAGCGCGGGCGGGTGCATCCGCAAGAAGAAATCCGGCAAGCGCAGGAAGCCGAGCGCGGCGATCAGCACGAACAGGCCGCTCAGCACGAGCAAGCCGGAGACCACGAGCTCGGTCCAGAACGGAACGGGATTCATTCGATCACCTCGCCGCGCAGGATGAACTTGGCCATCGCCGAAGAGCTCACGAAGCCGAACAGCGCGATCAGCAAGGCGGCTTCGAAGTAAACGTCGCTGCCGTGCCGGATCCCGAGCACCAGCATCACCAGCATGGCGTGCATGTACAGGAGGTCGAGCGCGAAGACGCGATCTTGCGCGCGTGGCCCGCGGATCAGCCGAACCAGGACCAACACGGAGGCGAGCGCGTAGCACCCGATGGCGAAGGGGACGGCGACCGAAAGCAAACTGGTCATGCGAAGATCTCCAGCAGCGGCTTTTCGTAGCGATTCTTGAAGGCAGCGACGAACTCCGCCTCGTCGCCGACGTCCCAGACGTGGAGCAACAGCGCGCTGCGATCGAGCGCGATCTCCGACCAGACCGTGCCGGGGACGACCGTGGTGACCATCGACAGCGCGGAAAGGCCGAGCGGGTCCCGGAGCTCGAGCGGCACGATCACGAACCTGGCGTCGGGTCGGCGCGAGCGAAAGCGCACGACGTCCCACGCGATCGCGAAGTTCGAAAGCAACACGTCGTGGCCGACGGTCAGGATGAAGCGCACCACCACCAGCGGGCGCCGCACGACGACCCGGTTGGGTCGCAAGCGCGAGGTGAGGATGGGTACCGTCAGCGAAAGCGCGAGCCCGAGCAAGATTTGCCCCGCGCTCACCGAACGGGCGAGTACGAGCCACAGCGCCAGCAATGCGGCCGAAGTCAGGGGAGCAGGCAAGAGCCTGGCAAGCACCGTCACCGCTCGACCTCCAGAAACCGGGAGCCGGCGGACGGCAGCGCGGGCCGCGAAAGCACGCCATCGACGTAAGGCCCCGGCTCGTGCAGCCCGGCCGCGGCGAACGCCGTGTAGCGCAGGATGGGCTCCGCCCACAGCGCGAGCGCGAGGCACGAGGAGAGCAAACCGACCACGGCGAACGCCTCGACGCGCTTGACGGAGGCCATGCCCGCATCCCACGACCAGAAATGGCGGATGCCCGCGCGCGTGAGCGCGAAGGTCGAGGCGAGGCCCGAGAGCAGCAGCAGGGCGAAGAACACCCAAGCCTGCGCCGGAGCGTGCTCGCGGCTCATCACGGCCGAGAGCAGCGAGAGCTTGGCGACGAAGCCGGACAGCGGCGGCAAGCCCGCCACGACCATCGTGCAGGCCATGAAAGCCAGCCCGATCAGCGCCGTCGAAATCGGTAGAACACGACCCACCAAGGGCCGCGCTTCATCGTCGAGGTTCGTGTCCTCTCCGGGCGCCAGGTCGACCAGGGCGAGCTGAGCGCGTCCGCCGGCGCGGAGCCGCTCGATCTGCTCGACCAGCAGAAACAGCGCGCTCGCGGCCAGAGTACCGCTCATCAAGTAGTAGAGCGCCGCGGCCGTCACCGTCGGATCGCCCACGCCCAACGCGGCGAGCAGCGTTCCCGAAGACACGACGATCGAGTAACTCGCGAGACGGGCGAGCCGCGCCGAGGCCAAGAGCCCGAGCGTCCCGAACGCGATCGTGGCAAGCCCGCCATAGAACAGCGCCTGCTGTCCGAAACCAGCCGAGGCGCCGGCCGCCGACGAGAAGCACAGCGTGCCGAGGCGCAGGATCGTGTAAACCCCGACCTTCGTCATCACCGCGAACAGCGCGGCGACCGGCGCGCTCGTGGCCGTGTAGGCCGGCACGAGCCAGGCGTTCAAAGGCCAGACCGCCGCCTTGATCAGGAACGCCAGCGCGAGGATCGCCGCGCCCGCGTGCAAGAGCCCGCGATCACGCTCGGGGACCAACGCGATCTTCGCGGCCATATCGGCCATCGTCAGCGTGCCCAGGATGCCGTACAGCACCGACAGCCCCACCAGGAACAGCAGCGACGCCAGCAGGTTCACCGCGATGTAGTGCAGCCCGGAGCGCACGCGGCGGATGCCCGAACCATGCAATTGCAGCCCGTACGAGGCCGCCAGCATCACCTCGAAGAAGACGAACAGGTTGAACAGGTCCCCGGTGAGGAACGCGCCGTTCAAACCCATCAGCTGGATCTGAAACAGCGGCAGGAAGTACACGCTGGCGCGCACCCAGGCCGCCTCGGCGTAGAGGGCCGCCGCAAGGCCCACCACGCTCACCAAGACCAACATCAACGCCGAGAGCCGGTCGGCGACGAGCACGATCCCGAACGGGGCCTGCCAGTTCGCGGCCAGGTACACCTGCAGGCTCCCCGAGCCGCTCCCATGATCCACGCGGCGCAAGATCGCCACGGCCACGACCACACCTGCGAGGGTAGAGAGCACGTTCAGCCGCGATTTCAGGCGCCGGCGCTCGTCGCCGATAAAGAGCAAGAGCGCGGCCGTGACCAGCGGCAAGACCACGGGCAAGGCGATCAGATGCGAGAGCAGGCTCACGACTCTTCCCGGGTCCCGTCGACGTGATCCGTGCCGCTCAAGCCGCGCGCGGCGAGCAGCACCACCAGAAACAGCGCCGTGGTCGCGAAGCCGATCACGATCGCGGTGAGCACCAGGGATTGCGGGAGCGGATCCGTGTAGTGCTCGAGGTCTTCGGGCGCACCAGGGCGCAGGATCGGCGGCCTGTCGATCAGGATGCTGCCCGTGCTGAAGATGAACAGGTTGACCGCGTACGACAAAAGCGTGAGCCCCATGATCACCTGAAAGGTGCGGGGCCTGAGCACGAGCCAGACGCCGGCTCCACAGAGCACCCCGATCACGAGCGCGAGCAGTGCTTCCATCTAACCTGTCCGGGGCCTCTGCGAGGGCGGTGCGGAGCGCCCGGGGTGGTGGTGAACGCGGATGCTCTGGTGAGCGAGCGCCGTGAGAATGAGCAGCGTCGCGCCCACGACCACGGCGAATACGCCCAGATCGAAGAAGCTCGCGCTCGGCAGGTGCACTTCACCGACGAGCGGAAGCGCGAAGTGCGCCGTGTGGCTGGTGAGGAACGGATAGCCAAACGCGACCGAGCCGAGACCCGTCAGCGCTGCACACAGGAGCCCGAAGGCGAGCCAGCGCACGGGTCGGATGCGCGTGCGCCCCTCAACCCAGGCCGCGCCCGAGGCGATGTACTGCATGAGCATGCCGATCGCCACCACCAGACCGGCGACGAAGCCGCCACCCGGCTGGTTGTGGCCCCGCAAGAAGAAGTGGACGGCCACCACCAGCGACACGGGCAAGATCAAGCGCGTGAGCACGGCCGGCACCATCAAGTATCCGCGCGCAGCGTCGTCGGCCGTGCGTGGCTTGGCCAGATCGGTCACGACGTCGGGGGGTAGCACTCGCTGCTGCTTGGGCAGCCCCACGCTCTCGGCCGGCGGCCGGAAACGACGCAGCAGCGCGTACACGGTGAGCGCGACCGCACACAGCACCGTGATCTCGCCGATGGTATCGAAGGCGCGGAAGTCGACCAGCATGATGTTGACGACGTTCGAGCCTCCGCCGCCCGGCAACGCGCGGCTGAGAAAGAACGGCGAGATACTGTACGGCGCGGGCCTCGTGAGCAGCGCGTACGACAGCGCAGCCAGGCCGCCACCGGCGCTGATCGCGAGCAGCAGATCGCGGGCGCGGCGAGCCCGGTCGCGCAGCGTGACGCGATCGCGGATCTCCTGGATGCGCATCGGCAGCCAGCGAAGCCCCAACAGGAACAGCGTCGTCGTGATCACCTCGACCACGATCTGAGTCAGCGCCAGATCCGGCGCCGAGAACCACAGAAACGTGACGCACGTGACGAGCCCGGCGCTGCCCACCAGGGTGATCGCGACCAGTCGGTGGAACTTGGCCATCAAGGCCGCGCCGACGGCGCAGACCGCGCCGATCACCCACAACAGCGCGAACGCGGGCGACGCGGGCAGACGCTCCCGGTCGCCCCAAACCAGCGCCACGCCGCGCGCGGCGAGCAGAGCCGCGAGCACGGAGAGCCCGATGATCGTGAACATCTGCGTCTGGAGACGCCGCGTCCCGACCAGGCGCAGCAAGCGCCGCGCGCCCAGCGTGAGCCCGATCAGCGTGCGCTCGAACAGGCGCCGCCCGTTGAGCCAGCCCAATAGCGGCGCGTCTCGAAAGAGCCCGCGCTCCTGGCGCTTGCGTAACCAGAGGTAACTCAACACGCCGCCAGCTATGGCGACGAAGCTCATGACCAGCGGCGGCGTGAAGCCGTGCCAGACCGCCAGGCTGTACTCGGGGAGAAGGCCGCCGACCACGGGGCGGGCCGCCGCTGCGAGCGGGGCTCCGATCGAGCGCTCCGGTGCGATCCCGACGATCACGCAGCCGAGCACCAAGAGCCCGATTGGCACGAGCATCCAGCGCGGCGCTTCTTCCGGAGCGCGTGGCAGATCCGTGGACGGCGGGCCGAAGAAGATGTCGTAGCCGAAGCGCAGCGAGTAGACGACCGCGAACATCGAGGCGAGCGTCGCGAGCAACGGCAGCGCCAGGTTCAGCCAGCCGTTGGAAGACAGGAACATCGTCTCCGCGAAGAACATCTCCTTCGAGAGAAAGCCGTTGAGCAGGGGGACACCGGCCATTGCCCCGCTCGCCACCAACGCGAGCATGGCGGTGAGCGGCATGAAGCGCATCAGGCCGTTCAGGCGGCGAATGTCACGCGTGCCCGTCTCGTGGTCGACGACGCCGGCGGCCATGAACAGCGACGCCTTGAACGTGGCGTGGTTCATGATGTGAAACACCGCCGCGACCGCTGCGAGCTGGCTGTTGAGCCCGAACAGCAGCGTGATCAGGCCGAGGTGGCTGATCGTCGAATACGCGAGCACGCGCTTCAGGTCGTGCTGGAACATCGCCACGTACGCTCCGAGCAGCAGCGTGATCCCGCCGGAGCCGCTGACGAGCCAGAACCAGAGATCGGTCCCGGACAGCACCGGCCACAAGCGGGCGAGCAAGAACACCCCCGCCTTGACCATGGTGGCCGAGTGCAAATAGGCCGAGACCGGCGTGGGTGCGGCCATCGCGCGCGGCAGCCAGAAGTGAAAAGGGAACTGCGCGCTCTTCGACAGGGCACCGGCCAGGATCAGCACCAGCGCCACCGGGTAGAGCCCGTGTGCGCGGATCCGCTCGCCCGCGCCGAGCACGATATCGAGGTCGTAACTACCGACGATCTGCCCGAGGACGACCACGCCCGCGAGCAGGGCGAGCCCGCCCGCGCCGGTCACGGTCAAGGCCATCAGCGCGCCCCGCTGCGCGTCTTTCTGGTGATGCCAGTAACCGATCAAGAGGAACGAGACGATGCTCGTGAGCTCCCAGAACACCACGAGCTGGACGAGGTTGCCCGAGCACACGACGCCCAGCATCGCCCCCATGAACGCCAGGAAAAACGCGAAGAATCGCGCGACCGGATCTTCCGGCGACATGTAGTAACGCGCGTACAGACAGACCAGCGCGCCGACGACGGTGATGACGGCTGCGAACATCCAGCCGAGCCCGTCCATCCGCAGCACGAGCTCGAGCCCGAGTGAGGGCACCCAGGAGATGGTCTCGCGGATCGTGCCGCCGTCGCGCACGCGCGGAAACAAGCTGAGCACGCAGGCCGCGGCGACGCTCGCCACGAGCCCGGCGCAGCCGGCCAGCATGGTGCGGGCACGCGTCGGAAGCAGCGCCGTGAGCGCGGCTCCGAATAGCGGCAGCAGCAATACCAGCAAGATCATCGGGGCGTGGCCACTCTAACCCCGCGGCCGCCCGATTTCCGATGCCAAATTGCGCTCAAGGCGCTGGTGGTTTGGCGCGGACGAAATGAGTCGCATAAGCCGCCTCGGACTCGGCGTCGCCCCGCTTCGAGAAGCGCAGCGGCCGTTTCGGTCCCTTGCCCGAGCGCACGTATTTGCCGGCCTTCGGGATCAACCCGCGACCGAGAGCGTCTTCCCGAGTCAGGCGCAGCACGCGGGCCGTGCGCGACAAGCCCTTGGTGATGCCGCGCTCGAGGTAGGGCAACTGTCCGTGGCGCCACTCGCTGATCAGCGCTTCGTCGATGATTTCTAGCGCCACCAGCACGTCGATCGGCACCACGACGTCACCGCGCTCGAGCAGCTGCGTGACGATTTGACTCACGATCTGGGCTTGCGGATCCGGGCTCAACGCAGATGGTATAGCCGGAAGGTCCATGCTGAACCACTCCGCAGACCAGCACGATCGGATCCGCGTCCAGGGGGCCCGCGAGAACAACCTCAAGGACGTCAACGTCGCGATCCCGAAGCGGCGCTTGACCGTGTTCACCGGGGTCTCTGGATCGGGCAAATCGTCGCTGGTGTTCGGCACGATCGCGGCGGAGTCCCAGCGGCTGATCAACGAGACGTACAGCGCCTTCGTGCAAGGCTTCATGCCGGTCCAGGCTCGCCCCGAGGTGGACGTGCTCGAGGGGCTCACGACGGCGATTCTGGTCGATCAGGAGCGGATGGGAGCGAGCTCGCGTTCGACCGTGGGTACGGCGACCGACGCCAACGCGCTGCTCAGGGTGCTCTGGAGCCGCCTGGGGAAGCCGCACATCGGCTCCTCCAACGCGTTCTCGTTCAACGTCGCGTCGGTCAAGGGTGTCGGGCAGATCTCCGTGGAAAAGGGTGCCGGAAAGACCGAGAAGCGCGCCTTCAACCGCGCCGGGGGGATGTGTCCGCGCTGCGAAGGCATGGGGCAGGTAAGCGACATCGACCTGTCTCAGCTCTACGACGAGACGAAGTCGCTGAACCAGGGCGCGCTGACCATCCCGGGCTACACCGCGGACGGTTGGCACGTGCGCATCTTCGCCGCGGCGGGGGTCGATCCGGACAAGCCGATCCGCAAATTCAGCGCGCGGGAGCGGCAGATCTTTCTCTACAACGAGCCGATCAAGGTCAAGGTCGAGAAGATCAACCTGAGCTACGAGGGGCTGATCCCCCGCATCCAGAAGTCGTTTCTCAGCAAGGACGTGGACGCCCTCCAGCCGCACGTTCGAGCCTTCGTGGAGCGCGCAGTCACCTTCACGCCTTGCCCGGAGTGTGAGGGCACGCGGCTGAACAAAACGGCGCGCTCCTCCAAGATCCGCGGCATCGACATCGCGGATGCCTGCGCGATGCAGATCAGCGATCTGGCAGAGTGGCTGCGCGGTCTGAACGAGCCGTCGGTCGCACCGCTTTTGACCGCGCTGCAGGAAACGCTCGATTCGTTCGTGGAAATCGGCCTCGGCTACCTGAGTCTGGAGCGTTCGACCGGCACGCTCTCGGGCGGCGAGGCGCAGCGCACCAAGATGATCCGCCACCTCGGCTCAGCGCTGACCGACGTCACCTACGTGTTCGACGAGCCGACGATAGGTCTTCACCCGCACGATATCCGGCGCATGAACGAGCTGTTGCTGCGGCTCCGCGACAAGGGGAACACCGTGCTGGTCGTCGAGCACAAGCCCGAGACGATCGCGATCGCCGACCACATCGTCGATCTCGGACCCGGCGCCGGCAGCGCGGGTGGTCAGGTGGTGTTCGAGGGCAGCCTGGAAGGCCTGAAGAAGAGCGGCACGCTCACGGGCCGGCACCTGAATGATCGCGCTCGACTGAAGCCCTCGGTGCGCAAACCCTCCGGAGCGCTCGAGGTGCGCGGCGCCAGTACCCACAATCTCCAGAACATCGACGTAGACATTCCACTCGGCGTGCTGGTCGTCGTGACAGGGGTGGCCGGCTCCGGCAAGAGCTCGTTGATTCACGGCTCGATCAGCGGGCGAAAGGGCGTGGTGTCCGTCGACCAGACCCCGATCCGCGGGTCGCGGCGCAGCAACCCCGCGACGTATACGGAGCTGCTCGAGCCGATCCGCAAGGCCTTCGCCAAGGAGAATGGCGTGAAGCCCGCGCTGTTCAGCGCGAACTCCGAGGGCGCCTGCCCGACCTGCAACGGCGCCGGCGTGATTTACACGGATCTGGCGATGATGGCCGGTGTCACCACGGTCTGCGAAGACTGCGAGGGCAAGCGGTTTCAGGCGTCGGTCCTCGAGTATCGGCTCGGAAAGCTGAATATCGCCGAGGTGCTCGACTTGTCGGTGAGCGACGCGCTCGCGTTCTTCGGTGCCGAAGGCGTGAACACACCCGCGGCACACGCCATCTTGCAGCGGTTGGTCGACGTGGGGCTCGGCTACCTCACGCTCGGTCAGCCGCTCACCACGCTTTCGGGCGGCGAACGCCAGCGGCTCAAGCTCGCCATCCACCTGGGTGAAGAGGGCGGCGTCTACGTCCTGGACGAGCCGACTACCGGTTTGCACCTGGCCGATCTCGAGCAGCTGCTCGGGCTCCTGGATCGGCTGGTCGACTCGGGCAAGTCGCTGATCGTGATCGAGCACCACCTATCGGTGATGGCGCACGCGGACTGGATCGTCGATCTGGGGCCTCGGGCCGGCCACGACGGCGGCAAGGTCGTTTTCGAGGGCACGCCCGCCGAGCTCGTGGCGGCGAAATCGACGTTGACCGGCAAGTACCTCGCCGAGCTCGTGGCGGCTCCCGCCGACCGCGTCAAATCAGCGCGTCGGAGCTGACGACGTGCACGCCGGGCTCGGCACGGAACGCCGCATCGAGTAGAGCCCGCGCGATATTTTCGGCGGGGTTCAGCCGAAAGCGCCGCGGTAAGAGCGCGCCCAACGCCGACACCGCGCCGATTGCCAGCCGTTCGCCCGGACGAGATTCTCGCCGCTCTCCGCCGATCAGGCCGGGGCGCACGTAGGTGAGGGAGCTGAACCCGACGCCGGCCAACGCCTGCTCGAGCTCGCCCTTGACGCGATTGTAAAAGACGACCGAGGAAGCGTCGGCAGCCATCGCCGAGTTCAACACGTAGCTGTGGGCTCCGTGACGCCGAGCGAGCCGAGCGACGGCGAGCGGATAGTCGTGATCGACGCGGCGAAAAGCCTGGCGTGAGCCGGCCGTTTTGATCGTGGTTCCGAGCGTGCAGACGACGGCGTCCGTCTTCCACCACGGCGCGTCTTCGGGCAGGCGATCGAAATCGACGACGGGGGCTTCGAGCTTCGGGTGCTCCCGCAGCGCTTTGCGCGTTGGAGCGATCAGCAGCTCGATCCGCGAGTCCGCGAGGGCTTGCTCGAGCACGTGGCTGCCCACGAGGCCCGTCGCTCCGACGAGCAAGAGCCTCACGTCGGCTCGTCCGGCTCGGGTCGCGGCGCGTTCCCCGCGCGCGTGGCGACGACGGCTCGATCGACGGCGGCGAGCAGCTCCCGCGCGTGCGAGAGGAATACGCGACCCGGTGGGAGCAGCGTCATGCCGCGCCGCGTGCGCTCGAACAAGGGTGTCCCAAGCTCGTCCTCGAGGGCGCGGATCTGGCGGCTCAGGGGCGGCTGCGCCACGTGCAAGCGCAGCGCGGCGCGGCCGACGTTGCCCTCCTCGGCGACGGCCACGAAGTAACGGATTTGAGACAGGCTCACGCCGGCAAGAGTGACGGCGAGCGCCCGGAAGAGCAACCAGATCAAAACGGTATTGGACCGGCTCTCCCGTAATACGGCACGAAAGGCCAATGGCGATCGAGATCCTGAGCCCGCCGGAGCTCGCGCGCATGCGCCGAGCCGGGCGCGCGGCGGCCGAGACCTTGTGGTACGTCGGCGCGCAGTTGCGCGCTGGTATGTCCACCGCCGAAATCGATCGCCTGGTGCGCGAAGACACCGCGCGGCGCGGCGGGAAGCCCAGCCAGCTCGGCTATCAGGGCTTTCCGGCCGCGGTCTGCACGAGCAGAAACCACGTCGTTTGTCACGGCATCCCGAGCGAGCACGAGCACCTCGAGCCCGGCGACATCGTCAACCTCGACGTCACCACCAACCTCGACGGCTATCACGGCGATACCAGCGCGATGTTCGTGATCGGCGAGGCGACCGCCGAGGCCCGGCGCATCGTCGACCTCGCGCGCCGCTGTCGTGACGCCGGGATCGCGGTGATCCGGGAAGGGGCGCGGCTCGGTGACATCGGAGCTGCGATCGAGGAAATTGCTCGCAAGGAGGGCGTCGGCGTCGTGACCGAGGTCGGAGGGCACGGCATCGGCCGGCAGATGCACGCCGAGCCGCACGTTCGGCATAGCGGACGGCGCGGCACCGGAATGCGCCTGAAAGCGGGCATGGCGCTCACCGTCGAGCCGATGCTGAACCTCGGCGGCCCCGCCGTGCGCACGCTCGCCGACGGCTGGACGATGGTTACGGCCGACGGCAGCCTGTCGGCGCAGTGGGAACACACCGTGGTCGTGACCCGCGAAGGCCACGAGATTTTGACGTTACCGCCCTAGGGACTCGGGCAGGTCGCTCCCGCGGGAAGCGGCTTGGGATCGATCAAGAAGTCGCGAACCTCGTCGAAGACACAGCGGCTTCCGAAAGACATCGCGCTGTGTCCGAAGTGCTCGCTCGTCAAAAGGCTCGCGCCGCGGAGCGCGAGAGCGCTCTCTTCGGCCCAGGCATAGGGAGTGAGGATGTCAGCGGTGCCGCCGATGATCAGCGGCGCGATGCGGGGCGTGAATGCTCCGGTAGCAATGGGATCGCGCGCGACGGGAAGCACGACGCACGACAGGGACAGCAAACCGAGCGACGCAAAAGTCGGTGATTGAGCCTCGAAGTAGGCCATTTCGGCCTCGGCCTCGGCCGGCGTGAACGGAGCGCGCGTGCTGTCGGTGCAGTGGATCGCCAGGTTGACGAGGGCGTCGATGTCGGCGCCGGGCAGCATCCCTGGCATGCCATCCACGGAGGGCCCCGTGAAACCGCTCCGCAACGCCTCGGCCAGGATTGCGGGTCCGAACGCGGTCGTGAGGAGGGACTGCCATGCCCTGATGAAGCCCGCGGCCTGCGCCGGTTCGAGGCCGGCGACGTATTCGTCGAAGACGCGCTGCGGCTCCGGCGGGCAGTCGAACACACCCTCGCTGCAGGCCTCGAAGAACTTTTGGTGCATCTCCAGAAGCGCCTCGAATTGTCCCTCCACGAGCTCGATGAAGTCACCGCTCGGCGGAACCGCCGCATCGAGCACGACCGCGCGAGCTCGCTCCGGATACTTGCGTGCGTATTCGACCGCGAGCCGCGTCCCGTACGAGATGCCGAGAAAATTGAGCTCTTCGCTGCCGAGCGCCTGACGGACGAGCTCGATGTCGTCGACGACCCGATTGGTTCCGAGGTGATCGAAGAGCGGCCGCTGGCTTTCGGCGCAGCGCTTCGAGGCCCCCTCGAGTGTGTCGAGGACGGCTTGGGTCTTGCCGTGGAGGTAGGCGCCTGCGAGGTCGAGCCCGGCCTCGCAATGGATGCCCTGGCTGTCGCCGGTGCCTCGCGGATCGAAGCCGATCAGATCGAATCCGGGCAGCAAGCTGCGCAATGCGTCGGCGTTGGCCTCCACGAAGTCCTTGCCCGGCAGTCCGGGCCCGCCCGGGTTCACGAACAGCACGCCGCGGTGAGGGGAGCGGTTGGCCCGGATGCGATTGATGGCGATCGAGACCGTGCCGGCCTCCGGCGCTCGCGAATCGAGCGGCACCGTGAGCTCGGCGCATTGGCCCTTGCCGCAATCCCGAAAGACGAGCGGTCCCGCTGCGTCTCCTTTCGGCCCTGGATCCGCGTCGCCCCCGTCGCCGCAACCGCCCAGCGCGACGAGCGCGCAGAAAATCGCCGTCCTCGAATCGTCCCTCATGGCGCGACGGCTAACACGCCGCATGCAGCGTCACCAGAGGTGCGTCCGGGGTGGATCACCGGAGTCGCTGACTGGCACCTATCCGCGTGCCATCTTGTCGCGCGATGGACATCCACCAGCTCAAGACGTTCGTCGCCGTGGCTCGCGAAGGCAGCATCACGCGCGCCGCGGAGCGCGTTCACCTGAGCCAGCCTGCGGTCAGCGCTCACGTCAAGGCGCTCGAAGACACGCTCGGGCTCGCGCTGTTCGAGCGCGCGGCGCGCGGGATGGTCCTCACTCGGGAGGGAAAGCGGCTGCTGGAAAAAGCCGAGCAGACCCTGTCCGCGCACCAGGGCTTGATGGAAGAGGCGACCCGTCTCAAGGGAGTCTTGAAAGGCAAGCTGCGGCTCGGCGCGGGCAGCAACTCCGACCACGAGGCGATCGGCCGGCTGCTCGTGGTCCTGGCCGAACGTCATCCGGAGCTCGAGGTCGTGCTGAGGCACGGGACCTCGCTGGAGATCCTGGAAGGGATCCGCAGCGGCAGCCTCGATGCTGGCTTTTACAACGAAGCGGGCGCGCCCGACCCGGGGCTCGATACCAGCGAAGTCTCGAAGTTCGGGATCTACGTGGCTGGTGCAGCGGGCGTACGCGGCGCCGAAGCGCCCGATTGGCAGGCGCTTGCCGGTGCGGCCTGGATCTATCCGGGCGCCAGCGCCTGTTGCGCACGCACCGCCGAGAACCTGTTCCAGGAGCATGGCTTTCGTCCGCAACGCGTCGTCAGCGTCGATCGCGAGGACCTGATCCGGACTTTGATCGCAGGCGGCGCCGGCGTGGGCCTGCTCCACGAAGAGACGGCCAAGCAGGCCGAGAGCCGCGGCGAGGTCGAGCTCCTGTACCGCGTGCCGGCGCTGGTGCGGGTGCTCTTCGCTCGCCTCGCGAGCCGTGCCAGAGATCCGCTGCTCGAGGTCGCTGCCGGGATCATCGAGGGAGCAACGCCTGGGTCGCCTGCGCGCTGAGAAACAGCCCGACTCCGAACACCAGGTGCGTGACCACGCTCTTCAGGCTGTTGAACACCGGCCGCGGAGTCTTGAGTGACAAGATCCCGGCTCCCAGCGCCGGTTGCAGCACGAACAGCGGAGCGGCCACCGTGACGACGCCGACCCCGAGCGCGGGCAGCAGCGACGGCGAGCGCGCCCAGTCCAGCCCGAACGCGGCGAGCAACAGCCCAGAGAAGGCGACGCCGATCGAATAGTGCGCGCCCCAGCCGAGCAGGCGCTCTCCGCGGACAGGCGTCGCCCGGGCGATGCTGGCGTGGACCCATTGTCCTTCGGGCAAGTGGCCGATGAAGCGGCCGAGCAGCCCGAAGTCCAGCGATGGGACGCCCAGCCGCCGCAAGAACAGCGCCCAGGCGTCCATCACCAGAGTCGCCCCCGCACCAATCAGCAGTGTCCGCACCAAAAATTCGACTGGGTAACTCATGGTCACACTGTGTGGCCGGGCGCGGTTCTTCACCAATCGATTGACCGGAGGGCAGCCCTCAGGATGCTGGAGGCCTCGCTCAAACGCAGACTTCGCGGACGTCGATCTCGTTCACCTTCACGACCTCGCCGAAGCGCAGCGCCCACTCGATCGCCGCCGCCTTCGAGGGCAAGTTCAGGATCGCGTAACCTGCCACGAGCTCCTTCGACTCCGCGAACGGGCCGTCGATGACCCTCGGCTTGCCGCCGTCGTAGCGAATGCGCGCGCCGCTCTTGGGGCTGGCGAGCCCGGCCGTGGCTTGCAGCACGCCGGACTCCGTCATCTCCTGGATCAGCTGGCCCATCGCCGCCACGAGCTTCGGATCCGGCGGAGCGTCGTCTGCGTCGCCGGGTCGCACCTGGTGCATCGACAGCACGCGCAGGGGAGGGTTTTGGGGCTTCGGCATCATGCCGAGGTCCCACGGTTCGACGACCGGACCCATGAACAACTCGACGTCGCCGAGCACCGCCGCGAACTTGTCGCACCACGAGATCGCTTCCGCCATCGAGCGCACGCGCATCAAACCGAAGCCGGCGACCAGCTCCTTGGCCTCGGTGAACGGGCCGTCGGTGATCGTGCGCTGGCCGTCCTTGTAGACGATGTGAAGACGCTCGGACGACGGCTTGAGGCCTTCACCCGAGACGAAGACCTTGTCCTTCACGCCCTCGCCGATCAGCCTTCCGACCCCCTCGATGATCGCCGGGTCGGGCGGCAGCCCTCGCTCCATCTCGTCCGTCATCTTGTGCATGACCATGAATTGCATCTCGCGTTCTCCTGTACCGGCGACGAACGAGGCCGCCCCGGATCGACAGCAGAAACCACTTTTTTCGAACACTGGCCGACGGTCTGTGAAATCGAATATTTTCGCGTTGTTATGGGTTGCGGACTGGGCGCTCACGGCAGCGGCTTTCCGCTGTCACCGGACACGGAGCGAGCGCGAAAGGCGAGAGCAGGACGCGGGCGTTCGTGATACGTGGGATCCCATGCAATCGCCCGCGGCCGACCGCGACGCCGCGCAAGTGCTCGATAGCCTGCGCCGCTTGGTGCGCGAGCTGCGCCTGACATCGCATTCCGTGGAGCGCGAGCTCGGGATCAGCGGAGCACAGCTGTTCGTGCTGAGGGAGCTTGCCCGCGAGTCGGGCTGCTCGATCCGCGCCCTCTCCGAACGCACGCTGACCGATCCGAGCTCGGTTTCGGCGGTCGTCTCACGGCTGGTGGACCGAGGCCTGGTCAGCCGTAGCCGAGACCCGAAGGACGCCCGGCGCAGCGAGCTCTCGCTGACGGCTCGCGGGCAGCGGGTACTGGCCAAGGCGGGGGAGCCGTTCCAGGTGCGGCTCGTGCGCTCCTTGCGCTCGCTGCCGCCCGAGCACCTGCGACGGCTCAGCGCCGATCTCGCGGCCGTGGTCGAGAGCGCCGGCATCGCCCGCGGAACCGCCCCGATGTTTTTCGATGATGAACCCAAGAGGAGAACCCGTGCCCGCTGAACCGACCGAACCACTATCCCGTCACAGCCCCGCGACCGAGCCGATGGCGCTCGGAGACTTCACCGCCACCCCCCGAATGCTGTTTCTGGCGGCGCTCGCGATGCTGATCGGCCTCTTGGCGACCTGGGTCGCGCGGGTGCTGTTGGCGTTGATCACGCTGTTCACGAACCTGTTTTACTTTCAGCGCTTCTCGTTCGAGAACGCCTCGCCGGCCGATCACGGGCTCGGCGTGGCGAGCGTGCTCGTGCCGGTGGTCGGGGCGCTGTTGATCGGACTCATGGCGCGCTTCGGCTCGGAGCGCATTCGCGGTCACGGCATCCCCGAAGCGCTCGAGGCGATCCTCACGCGCGGCAGCCGCGTGGAGCCGAAGGTCGCGCTGTTGAAACCGCTCTCGTCGGCGATCTCGATCGGCTCCGGCGGGCCGTTCGGTGCCGAGGGGCCGATCATCATGACCGGCGGCGCCTTCGGCTCGATCATCGCCCAGTTGTTCTCGCTGACCGCTGCCGAGCGCAAGACGCTGCTCGTGGCGGGCGCCGCTGCGGGGATGTCGGCGACCTTCGCGACCCCGCTCGCGGCGATCCTGCTCGGGGTGGAGCTGCTGTTGTTCGAGTGGAAGCCGCGCAGCTTCGTGCCCGTGGCGCTGGCGTGCGCGACCGCGGCCGCGGCGCGCTATTTCGTGCTCGGCGAAGGGCCGCTGTTCCCGATGCCGCCCCACCCGGCCTTCGCGGGCAACGCGGCGCTCGCCTGCTGCGTGCTGGCAGGCATCGCGGCCGGGCTCTTGTCCGCGCTGCTGACCGCGGCCGTTTACGCCTTCGAGGACTTGTTTCAGCGCTTGCCCATCCACTGGATGTGGTGGCCGGCCCTGGGCGGGCTGACGATCGGCGTCGGCGGCTTGTTCGCGCCGCACGCGCTCGGTGTTGGCTACGACGTGATCGCCGAGCTCTTGAACGGTGGCTTCGGCGTACGCGCGATCCTGGTGCTGGTGCTGGTCAAGGCGGTGATCTGGTCCGTCTCGCTCGGCTCGGGCACCTCGGGCGGCGTGCTGGCACCGCTATTGATGATGGGCGGCGCGCTCGGTGCGCTCGAAGCTCAGGTGTTTCCGGCTGCGGGGGTCGGGTTCTGGCCGATCGTCGGCATGGGCGCGATCCTCGGCGGAACCATGCGCTCGCCGCTGACGGGGATCGTGTTTGCGATCGAGCTGACGCACGATCTGAACCTGTTGCTCCCACTGGTGATCGCCGTCTCGGTTGCCCACGGCTTCACGGTGCTGGTTTTGCGCCGCTCGATCTTGACCGAGAAGGTGGCGCGGCGCGGCTTCCACGTCACCCGCGAATACGAGGTCGATATCCTCGAGGTCCTGTTCGTTCGCGATGTGATGAAGACCGAGCTCAACGTATTGCAGGCCGCGGAGCCGCTCGCGAGCGCGTTCCCCCAATTGGAGCGGCCTAGCGATGATCGCAGCCAGCACCTGTACCCGGTGCTCGACTCGGACGGGCTGTTGATGGGCGCGGCGAATTACACGGAGCTCGCGGTCTGGGCCGCGGATCCCGTGCGCCGCGAGCGTCCGCTCGGCGAGCTGGTAGAGCGGCCCGAGTTCACGGTGTTCTCGGACGAGACCCTGCGAACCGCCGTGCAGCGCATGGCGCACACCAACGTCACGCGCCTCTTGGTCGTGAACCCCGCGGACTCACGGCATCTGGTCGGTAAGATCGCGCTTCACGATCTGCTCGCGGCGCGTTCGCGCCACCTCGAAGAGGAACGGCGGCGCGAACGCGTGCTGCCCTGGGAGTACATCCTGCCGCCCCCGCTACGGCCTCGCGTCGCCCGTTGAGGCGGGCGGCTAGTCTTCGACGAGCCGTCGCAGGCGCCCGATTGCCCGATCCCAACCCGCGGAAATCCCGTCGAGGAACGTTTGCGCGTCCGCGAGCCGCTGTGTCTCGAGCGAGTACAGCACCTCGCGGCCGCGCTTTTCGGGGCGGACGAGGCCCGCGCCCTCGAGCACGCGCAGGTGTTTGACGATCGCCTGGCGCGTGACCTTGGCGCCCTCGGAGAGCTCGGTCGCAGACTGGGCGCCGGCGCTGCCGAGCTTTCGTACGACCGACAGCCGTGTTCCGTCGCCCAGAGCGAAGAACACGGCGGCCGCCGCACGATCATGTACCTTCGACATACTTCTTGATGTTCTCGGCCTGAGCCGCCCAGCCTCCCTCGTTCATCAGGAATGCGCGGCGGCGGCGGTGCGCGGGGACGCGCTCGAAGCCGGACTCCACGATCGTGAGCTCCGTGCCGTCCGTGACCGCCTTCAGCTTGAACTCGACGAGCGTGGTGGGCTCGTTCTCGGGATCGCACTCGACGTCGATGCCGTACGGGATCCAGCGGAAGCTGAAGTAGCGCTCGGGTTCGACGCGCTCGACCGTACAGAACACCTCGTTCGGTTGCGGCTGCCGGATCTTCGACGGCTCGACGCCGAGGCTCTGCTGATGGGCGAGGATCATCGCCTCGTCGAGCGTCTCCGTGAATCTTCCACGGATCGTGGCACCCGGCGTGAACCGGCCCTCGAGCTGGAAGCCGAACCAACGCCCGAACTCCTCGGCGTCCGCGATGGCCCGCCAGACGCGAGCGAGCGGCGCCCTGAGAGTGACTGTCTTCTCGATCCTATCGCTGCTCATGTGCAACCTCCGGGTTGCACTATGAGGCGGCGCGGCGCGAAGTGCAACCGAAAGGTTGCTCTCAGCTGCTGCTCAGGCCGGCCAGCACCGAGGCCAGGTTGTTGCTGCCCCAATGCTCGAGGTAGCGGCCGTTCCGGAGGCGCACGATGTCGATGATCTCGATCGCCACGCGCTTTCCGGTCGCCTGCACGCCGAAGAGCTCGCCGCGGTGGAGGCCCTGGATCGTCTTGCGCGTCACGACCCGGTCGCCTTCGGCGATCTGATCGTGGATTTCGACGCGGATCTCGCCGAGCGCGGAGTGGAGCACTCGGCACAAGAACGAAACCATGCCCTGCGGTCCAGGATCCGCACCGGGTGGGGCAGTTCGGTTCACGAACTCCGGGTCCAGGAGCGCGGCGGCTTTCGCCTCGTCGCCACCTTCGATGACCTCGCGATTGAAGCGCTGAACGGTGGTCTTGTTGGATTCGAGATCATGCTGCATCGGCATCGAGCCCTGGTCTACGACACTGCGGCGTCCAGCGCTCGCGTCCCGAATCGCGACGCAGCGCAGGCGAGCGCGTTTTTACACAGCTTGCGGCGCTTGAGGTCACGTGGCGATCCCGATAGTTTGAGTATCTCGATGAGCCGTGCGAGTCGCGGCCGGGCGTCGATACCGAGGTGACGTCCGTTGCTCGAGGAGGAGAGCGCGTGCATTCCGTCGATCCGTCGCCGATTCAACACCTGATGCGCGAGATGGGCATCGACGAGGCGAGCGTCGAATACAGAAAGCGAATCGTCGGCATCGAGCCGCGCGATCTGCAGCGGATCGGAGCGGTTCGCGAGCTCATCGTACAGAACGCCGAGCTCCTGACGTCGTCGTTCTTCGATTACCTGGCGGGTCTGGAAGAGGGGCGGGCGCTTTCGGGGGATCGCGTCGTCTTGGCCCGCGCTCGCGAGCTCAAACGCGAGCACCTGGTAGCGATGGTTCAGGGCAACTACGGCATCGAGTACGCGGGCCAGCGGCTCGAGCTCGCCCTGCTGTACAACCGCGTCGGCCTGGATTTGCGGGTATTTCTCGCGGCCTTCCACCACCTGCTCGAGCGAGCCGGCGAGATCCTGATGCGGCAGTCCGAGCTCGCGCCGCTCGAGGGGTTCGAGACCTTCATGTCGCTGAAAAAGGTGGCCTTCTTCGACATCGGGCTGATCGTCGATGCCATCGTATTCGAGCGTGAGCGGCTGATTCGCCAGCAGCAGAGCGCGATCCGCGAGCTGTCGACGCCGGTGTTGCAGATCCGGGATCGAATGTTGCTTCTGCCGATCATCGGCGTGATCGACACGGCGCGCGCGCGCCTCGTGACAGAGAGCCTGTTGCGAGCGATCCGCGACAACCGCGCCAAGGTGGTGGTGATGGACATCACGGGCGTCGCGACGATCGATTCGCGCGTGGCAAATCACCTGATCCAGACCGTCACCGCGGCGCGCTTGATGGGCGCGTCGGTGATCGTCACCGGCTTGTCGGCGGAGGTGGCGCAATCTCTGGTCGCGCTCGGCATCGATCTCACCAAGCTGAACACCGTCGGCGATTTGCAAGGCGGCATCGAGGAAGCCGAGCGCAGCCTCGGCTATCAGGTCCTGCAGCGCGAGCCGCAGACCTTCGCAAGAGGCGACTGAGCCGATGGCCGTGCCGATCCTGAAACAAGGCGAGATCCTGATCGCCTCGATCCAGGCCGCGCTCTCCGATCACGATCTGGTCGATCTGCGGGACGAGCTGGCGGGGCGGATCGGCCGGTTCCGAGCCCGCGGCGTGGTGATCGACGTGACCGCGCTCGATGTGCTCGACTCGTTCGGAACGCGGACGCTCCGCGGCATCGCGCACACGGCGCGGTTGCGCGGCGCGAAGTGCGTGGTGGTGGGCATCCAGCCCGAGGTGGCCTTCGCCATGGTGCAGCTCGGTCTGTCGCTCGACGACGTCCCGACCGCGCTGGATCTGGAGGAAGGGCTGTTCTTGCTCGGAGCCCGAGGCGGTGATGGTGCATCAGCCGGCTAGCGTCCCGATCGAGCGCGAGCTCGACATCGTGACAGCACGTCAGAAGGGGCGGGAGCTGGCGGCACGGCTCGGGTTTTCGAGCACCGATCAGACGCTGCTCGCCACGGCCATCTCCGAGCTGGCGCGCAACATCGTCGCCTATGCGGGGAGCGGGCGAATCGAGCTGTCGCAGGTCGAGGAGCCGGGGCGTCGCGGCATCGAAATCGTGGCGCTCGACACGGGGCCCGGGATCGCCGACGTCCAGCTCGCGCTGAAGGACGGCTATTCCACGGGCAACAGCCTGGGCGTGGGGCTGCCCGGCGCGCGCCGGCTGATGGACGATTTCGAGCTGCAGTCGAAGCTCGGGGTCGGGACCACCGTGACGGCGAAAAAATGGCTGCGCTGAGCGACCCAGGAGGCGCGCTCTTGGACTTCGCCTGGGCGGGCGCCGCGCTCGAGGGCGAATCGGGCGACGCCTTCGTGGCTCGGGTCCACGCGGGGGGCGCCGTGTTGGCCGTGATCGACGGGCTCGGGCACGGCCCGCACGCGGCTGCCGCCGCCAGGCGCGCGAGCGCGATCGTGAACGCCGAACGCGAGCTCGGCGTGGAAGAGCTGTTCCGGCGCTGTCACGAAGGCTTGGTCGAGACGCGCGGCGCGGTCATGAGCCTCGCGAGCTACGACCACTCGCGCTCGAGTCTGGAATGGGCCGGCGTCGGCAACGTCGAAGGTGTGCTGCTCCGCGCCGTGGTGATGCCAGGCTTCGCGGACATGGAGCTTGCAGCTCGCGGCGGCGTGCTCGGGTTTCGCATGCCGGAGCTGCGCGTGTCGAGCCTGCGCGTGGCCCGGCGGGACGTGTTGATCCTGGCCACCGACGGCATTCGCGGGGAATTCTGGCGAGAAGTGAACCGCCACGCGGCGCCCCAGGCGATCGCGGACTTCGTGTTGTCCCGCTTCGGGCGGCGTGACGACGATGCGTTGGTGCTGGTCGCGCGCTACCTCGAGGCAGCGTCGTGACCGAGTTCCGGGAAGCGGAGGCGCTGGCGGCGGCCGCCTCGCACATCGACCGTCAGACCGAGGAGTCTCTCAGCAAGGCTTACGAGCTCGGTCGGGACGCGCTCGCGTCCGGGCTCGGGATCCTCGACGTGTTCGCGCTCTTGGAGGCCGCGTACGCTGCCCTGGTGGTGCCGGGGTCCGAGGCGGAGCGGCGCGCGCACGCCGCGGCGGTCGGCAACTTCTTTCGTGAGCTGTTGTCGCCGTTCGAGATGAGCTTGCGGGGCCACCGCGAGGCGAACCGCGAGCTGCTCTCGGCGAACGCCGAGCTCAAGCAAGCCTACGATGCGCTCGAAAAGAAGCAGGTGCAGCTGGTCCAGGCCGCGAAGATGGCCTCGCTCGGGGAGCTCGTCGCCGGCGTGGCGCACGAGATCAACAACCCGCTGTCGTTCGTGGTGAGCCACCTGAACACCGCAATTTCTAGCCTTTCCAAGCTGGACGCGGAGCTCGCCGGCAACCTCTCCGAGCCGGCGGCCGAGCACCTTTCGCGTGCCACGGATCGGATCCGGCAGTGTCAGGGCGGAGCCGCGCGGATCAGCGAGCTGGTGTTGAAGCTCCGCACGTTCTCACGGCTCGACGAGGGCGAGCAGAAGACGGTCAGCATCCGCGACTCGGTGACGTCGGTGCTGTCGATCCTCGAGCACAAGAGCCGCGGCCGGATCCGTTTCGAGCTCCGCTTCGGTGAGCCGGATCAGGTCGAGTGCTTCCCGAGCCTGTTGAACCAGGCGCTGATGAACCTGATCGCCAACGCGATCGACTCGATCTCGGGTCAGGGCGTGATCGAGATCACGACCTTCAGCGACGGGCCGGATTACGTGATCTCGATCGGCGACACCGGGCACGGCATCCCGGAGCACCTCAGGGAGCGGGTGTTCGAGCCGTTCTTCACGACCAAGGCGGTGGGCGAGGGCACGGGGCTGGGTCTCAGCATCACCCACTCGATCGTGGCGCGACACCGCGGCACGCTCAGCATCGCACCGGCGGCCGGGGGCGGCACGCTGGCGACGATC
>JALYWZ010001080.1 GCA_030852505.1 Myxococcota bacterium
GTGCTCGCCCGCGTGAAGCTGCCCGAGTCCGTGCTCACCTCGGCGCGCGCGCGCTTCGATCGCCCGTCGTTCTTTCAGCGGCGTTGCCCGCGCGTGATCGACCGGCTCGTCGCCGACGCCGGTGCGCGCTTCGGGGCCGGAGACATGCAGGGCGCCCGCGAGGCGTACCGCGAGATCCTGACCCTCGACGCCGGTGACGCCAACGCGCGGATCGGCCTCATCGCCTGCTCGGCGCGCGACGGCGACCTCGAGCAAGCGCGCAAGGCCTACGCAAACCTCGCGACTCGTCAGGATGCGCCGGTTTGGGCCAACCTGGTGGCGCTCGAGGCCGAAGGCGATTTGCTGCTCCGCCAGGGTGAGCTCGAGGCGGCTCGCGCGGTCTACGGCAAGCTCGCCGAGTCGCTGACGGACGCGGATCGCCTGCGCACGCTCGACGTCAAGCGTCGCGTCAGCCACGGGATCGGCCGCGAAGCGATCGTGATGTTGCTGATCGGAGACGAGCTCGGGCCGTCCTGGGACGTCGCCGCTGGCAAGCTCGGCGAGTGGGCGGCGCTCGAACCGAGCTCGGGCCTCGCGGATTACCTGTTCGGCCGCAACCTGGTCCTGCGCGGCCGTCACAAGAACGGGCTGTTTTACCTCGAGCGCGCGCTGTCCCGCGGCCTGGCCGACGCGAGCGTGCTCGACGAAACCCTGCGCTTGCGCCTGGTCGCCGCCTGCGCGATCGGCGACCTCGCCGGCGCCAAAGCCGTCCGCGACCAGCTGATGGGTCGCCTCCAGTCGACCGCGCGCCAAGAAGCGCTGGGGCGCTTTGCCGAGCGCTGCGGGCTGTGAGCAGCACCTTAGCGGTGCCGCCGCTTCACGCGGCTATACCCGCCCAGGCTCGGCCGCGTCACGTAGTGCCAGAGCGTGGCTGTCCACGACTCGTGATGCAGCAAATGCTCGTAAAATTCGGGGGCGGTGGCTCGTAGCCGCGCCAGCCGAGAACCGGGGATGTACGGGAAATCGTGGTGCTCGTTGTGGTAGCCGACATTGAACGTGAGGCGGTTCATGAAGCCGTAGTACGAGTACGTCTCCTGGCCCTCGCGGAACACGTAGTGCTCGGAGATGTAATGGCCGGCGATCGGGTGCAGGCCCATCACGATCAGCGAGCTGATCGGCAGGTACGCGAGCGCCTTGCCGCCCCAGAAGTAGAAGATGGCGGCGTTGAAGGCAAGCTGCAGGGCGAGGTTCGCGAGCTCGGGGGCGCCCGGGCGCTTGGGGTGCACGAACAGCGGCCGCAGCGCGTAGGCAAAGCCTTGCACGGACAGCCACAGCAGCTTGCCGAGCGCGCCCTGAGCGAACCGACCTTCGGCTTCGGTCGGTAGATCGGTGTCGAGGCGCTCGTCGCCTTGATGCACGTGGTGCAGCAAGTGGTAGTAGCGGAAGGTCTCGGCCACGGGCACCCCGACGGGCAGGTTGATGAACACCGCGAACACGCGGTTGTGCCACGGCTTCTTGAACGCGAGGTTGTGGCTGAGCTCGTGGATTGCCAGGAGCAGCGCCTGGTTCACGAGGCCCCCGAGCAGATAAGCGACGCCGAGGATCCACCACCACGAGGCGTCTCGCAGGAGATACGCGAGAGTGAGCTGGAGCGCGACCAGCGCCGTGCAGACGTACTTGGTGCGCGGACACGGCCCGTAGAGCCGCTCGATCTCGGGGTGAGCCCGCAGCAGGCTGCGGCGGCGCTCGGCATGAGGCTCGCGCTCGTCGGACCAGCGAAAGCCCGCGCTGGCGCTGTTCTGGGGATTTGCCCCGCGCTCCGAGGTCGGGAGAACCACGGCGGCATGCTGAAACCGCCGCGGTCCGGTGTCGAGAGGCGACTTCGGGGGCTTCAGCTGGGCTCGAATCGGCCGTTCCCCACCAGGCCGATGAAGATCCGCCCCGACGACGCCAACTTGAGCGACCTGTTGCGGCGATTCAATTTGCCGCTGCCGACGGGTCCCGCGCGCACGCTGGGGACGGGAACCGCGACCGCCCAGGCGCTCCCGAAACCGGCGGGCTCGAAGGGCAGCGCCGGTGCGCCGCCGACGCCGGGAAACCCGCCGCCGACTCCAGGAAACCAGAGCGCGACGCGACCCGCAGTCACCCCGCAGGCGCCGTCGTCCGAGC
>JALYWZ010000328.1 GCA_030852505.1 Myxococcota bacterium
CGCCGAGCTCTGCGACCAGCTTCTCGATCACCCCGAGCGCGCCCGGCACGGTGAGCGTGATCTCGAACACCGATAGGCCGCCTTCGAGCAACGCCTCGACCGCGGCCAGCGCGAGCCCGGCGCTCGGCGCGCGCACCACGGGGACCACGGCCAGCTCCTCGATGCGATTCAGGACCTCGGCGCGGTTCATCGGTCCATCCTCGCCGAGGGGCCCTGCATCGCCTTCAGCACCTCGGGCAGCGTGGCCATCGTCGTATCGCCCGGCGTGGACATCGCGAGCGCGCCGTGCGCGACGCCGCACTCGAGCGCCCAGCCGGGATCTCTGCCGCTCAAGAGACCGTACAAGAAACCCGAGGCGAAGGAGTCGCCGCCGCCGACGCGGTCGAGGATTTCGACCGGGCGTTGCGCCACCTCGTAGAACTCGCCCTGGTGGTACGCGATCGCACCCCAGCCGTTGACGCTCGCGGAGCGCGCCGTGCGCAACGTGGTCGCGACGGTGGTCACGTTCGGGTACTCCTTCACGACGGCGGCGATCATCCGGCGAAAGCTGTGGGTCGGCAGATCCGAGAACTCGGAGTCCACGCCTTCGAGCTCGAAGCCGAGCGCGGCCGAAAAGTCTTCTTCGTTGCCGAACAAGACGTCCACGTACGGGGCGAGCGCGCGGTTCACCTCGCGCGCCTTGTCTCTGCCGCCGAACGAGCGCCAGAGCGAGGCGCGGTAGTTGAGGTCGTAAGAGACACGCGTGCCGGCATTGCGCGCGGCCTGCATCGCCTCTTTCAGCACGAGCGGTGTGGTCTCGGACAACGCCGCGTACACGCCCCCGGTGTGCAACCAGCGCGCTCCCTCTGCCGGGCCGAACAGCGCCGGCCAGTCCACGTCGCCGGGCTTCATGCGCGACGCCGCGGTGTGCCCGCGGTCGTAGACCCCGACCCCGCCGCGCGGGCCGAAGCCGCGTTCCGTGAAGTTCAGGCCGTTGCGCGACTCGCGGCCGACTCCGTCGAAGGCCTCCCAGCGCAGATACGACAGATCTACCCCGCCCTGCAGCATCAGATCCTCGATCAGCCGACCCACGGGGTTATCGGCGAGCGCGGTCACGATTGCGGCGCGCAGCCCGAAACAGCGGCGCAGACCGCGGGCGACGTTGTATTCGCCGCCGCCTTCCCAGGCGTCGAACGAGCGGGTGGTGTGGATCCGGCGCTCTCCGGGGTCGAGGCGCAGCATCACCTCGCCGAGCGCCACCAGGTCGAAGCGGCAGTCAGTCGCGGGCCGGAGCCCGATGGCAGTCATGCGCCATGCGTACCAAATCCGACGCTCGTGGGCGAGCCCTCGCGCGCACCAGCAACACCAGCCCCACGAACCCGCCGATCATCGCGAAACCGAACGCGTTGTCGCGCAGCGTCGGGTGAAAAATGAGAACGAAGCCCTTGCCCTTGATCAGCGCCGCGAAGCTCGAGACGCAGAGTGGCATCAAATACAAGCGGAACACCTGCCAGGGCTCGAGCCGCGTGCGCGTGGTTCCAGTGAACGAGGTGCTGAGGTACAGCCCCGTGCCGATGATGGCGCTGATGCCGAGCGAGTTGAGCCACAGCGAAGGCGAAGCGTCGAAGTGCCGAGCCAGCACCCAAAGATACCAGAGTAGATAACTCCAGAGGATGATGCGCGGCGTGTTCAAGCCGCGCAGGTATCGAAGACTCGCAGTCGCCATGTCGCGCCACACCGGCGTGTCGCCACGACCGAGACTGCTCGAGCTTCGATGACGGCGCGGTTTCGCGGATTGGTGGTGCTCGGGTCGAGGATGACCGGTCCGACGCTCGTTCGGGGCGCGCCGGCGTCACAAAGAGCAGGCAGGCGGCGCCGAGCGAACGCCCGGGGCTTTCTCCCGGCCGCCATCGTGTACGATGGCTTGGCCCGTGAACCGACTGCTCCGACAGAGCCTTTTGGCTGGCGCCGCCGCGATCGCCGTCCTGTGCTGGGGAAGTGAAGGCTCTGCGGAGGCTCCCGAGGTGCGCGCACACCTCGAGGTCGTCGCGGGCGGGGGTTGCGGAGGGGAAGCCGAGCTCGCGGCTCGCGTTGCACGCCGCTCGTCGCGGATCCGCTTCGTGGAGCCGGGACCCGGCGTACGCCGAGCGCGCGCCGAGCTCCGCGCCGCTGGCAACGAGCTGTTCGCGGCGACCCTGTCGCTCTGGACCGACGAAGGGCGCGAGCTGGTCCGGCGGGTGCGTCCGGCGCGCTGCCCCGACGCGCTCGAAGCGCTCTCGCTGGTGCTGGCGGTCAGCCTCGATCCCGATGCGGAGCTCGGCGAAGCTCCCGCACCGACGCCAGCAGCCGAGCCGGAAGGCTCGACGACCACGGAGGCAGCGCCGTCGGCGTCCGCGTCCGCGAGCGCGGCGCCTTCGGGTGCTTCCGCCAAGCCTCAGCCACGCCCGGAGCCCGCGGAGCTCGAAGGGAGAGAGCGTGAAAGCGAGCCCGAGCCATCCGGGAACGGCGCGCGCTACCGGCCGTTCGCCGGCGTGTTCGGCTCCGTTCGAGGCGGCCCGGCACCGGGTTTCATGCCGGGCTTCGGCGTGTTCGCGGGCGTGCTCGGGCCCGGCTTTCCCTCGGAATTTGCGGTGCGGCTCGGCGTCTCGCGCCACCGGCGTTCGGGGTTTCGAGTCGAGCAGGGAGCGGCCGAGTTCGAGCTCGACGCCGTGCGGCTCGAGCTGTGCCCGATCGGGCTGCGGCTCGGCCTGGCCTTCTTCCACGCCTGCCTCGATGGCGAGCTTGGCGAGCTCGAAGCCACTGGCTCCGGTTTGCCGGACTCACGCGCGGCCAGCCGCCCGTGGCGCGCGCTCGGCGGCTCGGGCTGGGCCGGGCTGCGGCCCTGGCCGGTGCTCGAGCTGTCGCTCGGCGGAGGGCTCGAACACCCGCTGGTACGGGATCGGTTCGCGTTCAATCCCGAGGTTTTCCACGAGGTTGGACCGGTCGGCGGCTGGCTGTCGCTCGGACTGGGGCTCGCGATCCCGTGATCTGCCGCGGCGCCTCGCGCATTCAAGTGTTACCGTGACTTGGATGGCCAGCGCGACGCTCCTCGGCGTGGAGGAGGCCGGGGATCGGCATTCTGCCCCGACACCGTCGCCGACGCCGAGCGAGATGACCGAATCCGAGGTGCGCACGCGACTCGAACAAATGTTCCGCGCGCACCACGAGCTCGTCTGGCGCACGTTCCGGCGTGTGGGGCTGCCGGCCGAGGCGGCGGCGGATGCGACTCAACAAGTATTCCTGATCGCTGCGGAACGCATGTCGGATATCCGGCTCGGCAGCGAACGAGCGTTCCTGATCGGCACCGCCCTGCGCGTCTCCCAGACGCTGATCCGCCGCAATCGGCGGATGGACCTGGACGAAGACATGGATCTTCGCGCTTCTGGCGCGCGCCTCGCAGAAGAGCTCACCGATCAGCGCCGCGCCGTCGAGCTGATGGACCGCGTCCTCGCCCGACTGGACTCGGACCTCCTGACCGTGTTCGTGTTGTTCGAGCTCGAAGGTTTGTCCACCGCGGAGATCGCCATGTTGCTCGACATTCCGAAGGGCACGACGGCCTCGCGATTGCGTCGCGCGCGCGAGGCATTCCGTGCAGAGACCGAACGGCTCGAGCGCGTGGCTCGGTCGCGCGCACCCGAGCGGAGGCAGCCGTGAACGATCCGGACCGCTTGCTCGAATCCGGCGCGTCGCCCGTCGAGCGTTATCTTCTCGACGCAGCGGCTCACGAGAAGCCGCCGCTCGAGCTCGTGCAGAGCATGCAAGCCGGCCTCGGCTTGGGTGCAAAGACCAGCCTTGCGGCGAGCGCGGCTGGCAGCTCCGGTGTCGCCGGCTACGTCGCGGCGGCCGTGCTCGGCGTGGGCGCTCTGGTAGCCGGCCTGGTCGCGCTGCAGAGTCCGTCGCAAGTTCAGCCCGCCCCGGCCGAGCCGGCAGCAACCGTCGTAGCTCCGCCGGTCCAGGCACCGCCGGAAGCCACGCCGGTCGTGGAGGCTCTACCCGCCGTCGAAGCTACGCCGTCGGAGTCGTCGGAGAAGGCGCCGATCGCGAAGCCGGCGAGCACGGCGGCCAAGGCGAGCGCCGGCGACGAGCTCCGGCAAGAGCTCAAGCTGCTCGATGAAGCGCGCGCCGCGCTGAAGAGCGGCGCACCGGCTCGCGCTCGCGTCCTACTCGAGCGGCACGCGCGACGCTTTCCGAGCGGCTCGTTCCGGCAAGAGGCAGACGTGCTGCGCGTCGAAACCCTGGCGCGCCTCGGTGAGCGCCAGAAGGCTGCTTCACTCGCGCGCGAGTTCCTGAGCGAACACCCCGAGAGCCCTCACGTGGAACGCGTGGGCAAAGCCGCGAACAGCGGCCGCTGATAGCTGACAGCCCCGGGCTCACACCCCGCGAAAGCGCGGCGCGCGCTTCTCGAAAAACGCCGTGACGCCTTCGCGAAGATCTTCCGTAGCGAGCAGCGCGAGCTGACCGAGGCGTTCGCGCTCGAGGGCCTGCTCGAGCGAACCATCGAGCCCTTCGCGCACGGCGCGCTTGATGCGAGCGAGGGCGAGGGGAGGGCCGTCGGCCAGCTTCCGCGCGAGGGCTCGCGCCATTTCCGGTAACGCTCCGGGCTCGACGACTCGGTTGACGACGCCGAGCTCTAGCGCCGAATCCGCGTCGAGCCGCTCGCCGAGCAGCAACATCTCGAGCGCGCGGCCGACCCCGATCAGCCGGGGCAAGTGGAACGTGCCGCCGCCGTCGGGCATCAGCCCGAGCGCTACGAACTTCTCCTCGAAGTAGGCCCGGCTCGAGGCGAGCCGCAGATCGCAGGCGAACGCCAGGTCTGCCCCGAAGCCGACGGCGGGGCCGTCGACTGCAGCGATCACCGGTTGAGGCATGCGCGCGAGCAGCCGGATCAGCCGGTGAAACGCCTCCAGTCGCTCCGCGAGCCGCTCGGGTGAACCGAGGTCTTCGCGCGCGCTGCGCAAATCGATGCCCGAGCAGAACGCTCCACCCGCACCAGTCAACACGACGGCGCGAATCGCCGGCTCGGCTTCGATGGACTCGAGCGCATCGCCCAGCGATCGAACCAGCTCCTGGTCGAGCGAATTTTTGCTCGCCGGGCGGTTCAGACACAACATCCGCACGCTGCCCTCGTCGGACACGAGCAATACGGCCTCGCTCATGCGGCGACGATACCACGGGGTGCCCGAAGCGAGGGCCCTCGAGCAGGCTTCGGTTGTGGGATAAAGTGCCCCCGCGATGGACCTTCGTTCGACCGTGCTGATCGGCGCAGCCGTGGGGATGGCGTTCGCGTGCCGCGCACCGGAGCGCGCTGCGCGTGTTTCCGGCGAGCCCGGCCCCGTGTGTGAAGAGCGGAAGCAGGCATTCGTCGAATTCCTCGCGCGCTTGCCGGAGCGCTCGGTGAGCGCTCCGAGCCGCATCGATCTGCCGGAGTCGAGTCTGGGTGCGGTGCCGGGGACCGCGCCCGTGCTCGAGCTTTCGCGCGCTGGCGCGGCGATCGAGGGTGAATTGCTGAACGGCGAGACCGCGGCCGCCCGCGGCGCGGCGCTCGGCGCCTGGCTTTCGGCTCATCCGATCACGGGTCCGAAGCCGGCGCTGTACGTGGCGGCGGCGCGCGATACCGAGATCCGCGCGCTGCGCGAGTACCTGCGCGTGGTTCCGGATGCCGTCGAGCTCAGGTTGCTGGTCGGCACCGTGGCCGCGCCCCTCGACGCGAAGGGAGTCGCTCCCTCCGGGAGCAATCATGCGACGCGCTTGCTCTCCGAGCGTGATCCGGAGGCGCGCCGCGCGATCGCCGAAGAGGGCTACGCGAAGCTCGCGGGGTGCCCCGAGCTCGAGCGCGCGGTCGCGTCGGTGTCGAACCTCGACGCCCGGCAGCGCTGGCCCGCGCTGCGCGCTGCGCTGTCCGAGGC
>JALYWZ010001081.1 GCA_030852505.1 Myxococcota bacterium
CCATCGAGCTCCTGGCCAAGGCGGCGGCCGCGACCGGGGACGTGCGCCGGGCGATCGACGCCGAGCGGCGGCTGGCGCGGTCGACGTTGACGGGCGTCGAGCGCGCCCGCTCTTTCCTCCAGTCGTCCGAGCGCGCGGAGAACGAGCTCGGCGATGCGGAGCTGTCGCTCGGGTTGACGCTCGAGGGGCTCGAGCTGTCCCCGAGCGATCTCGCGCTGCTCGACCGCGCCGGCACGCTCCTGGATCGCGCGGGGCGCCCGCACGAGCTGCTCTCGTATTACGAGCGCGCGATGAGCCAGATCCTCGACCCCGGCACGGCGGAGGCGATCGCGCAGCGCATCGAGCGGCTGGCGTTGCAACCCGACGCGGAGCCGCGCGTCGCGGTGGCAGCGCTCACGCGTCTGCTCGAGACGCGGCCGGGCGACGCCAAGCTCCGTCACCACGTCGCCGAGCTCTACGCGTCGCTCGGCGACGCACCGCGAGCGCTGCAGCAGGTTCGGCTCGCGGTGCAGGCCGAGCCGCTCGACCCCGCAGCTTACCGGCGCGCGCACGGGTTGTTCGAAAAGCTCGGTGACGCCGACGGCTCGTGGAATGCCTGCATGGTGCTCGAGTCGCTCGGCGAGGCGGACATCAACGAGTCGTTGCTCGCGAGCCAGCACCGGCCGGAGGGGTTGCTCCAGGTACGCGGCGTGGCCCTCGACGCGGACTGGGCGGCGTCCCTGTTCCACGACGACGAGGAGCCCGAGCTCCGCGCGCTGTTCTCCGCGTTGGGGCTGGTGAGCGCGCGGCTAGGCGTCTTCTATCTCAAGGATAAGAAGCGCAGCTTCGAGCCGGATCCGGCGACCCTCCAGGATCCGGAGAAGAGCACGACCATGCTTGCCAAGACCCTGGGCTGGTCGGCACGTCTGCTCGGTTTTCCGATGCCCGAGCTCTACCTCGTGCCCGACATGGCTCCCGGTCTGTCGGTTGCTCCGCGCGAGACGCCGGCGGTGCTGGCGTCACGCGCGCTCGGCAGCGGCATCGAGCTCGGTGAGCTGCCGTTCCTGTGGGGCCGCGTGTTGGTGCAGCTTCGCTCCGAGCTGCGTCCGCTGACGTTCTTCCGCGGCCCCGAGCTCGTGCCGTTCGTGACCGCGGTGCTCGCGCTGTGCGGCGCGCGCGGCGTGGATCCCAAGGCGCTCGACAAGGATCCGAAGAAGCACTACGCGGCGCTCAAGCGCGAGCTGAAGGGGGCGGACCTGACTTCGCTCAAGGCCGCCGCCAAGAAGCTGCCCGCGGCTGAAATTGCCGCGCGGTTGCAGCGTCTCGAGCTCGCCGCCGAGCTCGCCGGAGTGCGCGCCGGCCTGACCCTGATCGGCGACGTGTGCCGCGCGGCGGAGCTGATCCGACGCTTTCCGACCGAAGGAGTGACACGCGCCGAGGACCAGCTGTCCGAGGTTTATCGGTTCTCGATCAGCGAAGCCTACTCACGGCTCCGGCAAAAGCTCGGTATCGGCGTGTGAACCGCTCGCGGCGCGCGCTCGCTCAGATCGTGGCGGGGGTCGTCGCAGCGGGCGCCTTCTACCTCCTGATCTGGGAGACACCCGAGGAGCTCGTGCGCGCGCGTCTCTCCGAGCTCGCGGCGGCGCTCCCGCGCGACGCACAGACCACGGAGATGGCCTGGCGAAGCCGGCTCGCAAAGGCCGTCGAAACAGGCACGACGCCGACGGTACGCTTGGTCGTGCCCGAGCTCGGCGCCGTCGAGGGCCGGGAGAGCCTGCTCGAATACGCGTTTCAGACGACAGGGACGCTGCACGTCGAGGTCGACCCGGTCAGCGTCCACGTGAAGGAGCAACGCGCCCGCGCGCGCCTCACGCTGACGCTGATCCAGCGCTTGCCCGGCTCGGAACGCCGCGAGCAACGCTCAGCAACGGCAGAGCTCGTGCGCGACGGCAAGCTGTTCCGCTTGCAGACGCTGGAGGTCGAGCGCGCGGGCCGTGAACAGCCCGAAGCGCGACCTTGAAGTCTACGCGGCTCGGGTGCGCGGCTCGGCCGCTTCGGTGCGCAGCAACACCAGCGCGATCCACAACGCGCTGGCCACGAACAAGTGCAGCACCTGGAGCCAGCCGGGTGCGGAGAGCAACACGTTGACGCTGCCGACGACGAGCTGG
>JALYWZ010001082.1 GCA_030852505.1 Myxococcota bacterium
GTGGAGGGGCGCCTGCGCGCGGACGCGCTGGTCAACGCCCTCGAGATGTTCGCCGAGGCCAAGCTGATCGAGGTCAGCCGCCCCGACCAGGCGCCGACCGCGCGACGCGTCGCGGTCGGCCCCAACGCGGTCTACGTCACCGTCGACAGCAAGCGCCTGGCGCTCGACACGTCCAAGAACGCGATCGTGCATTTCTTCGTCGAGCGCGCGCTCGTCGCCTACGCGCTGCTCGTAGACGGGGGGGAGCCGGTCTCGGCGGCCTCCCTGCGCGAGCGCGTGTACGAGCTGTCGCGCCTGTTCAAGGTGGAGTTCCGGTTCCGCGCCGACGCGCCCTTCGACGTGATCTTGCAGGACACGCTCTCGGCCATGAAGGCCGACTCCGAGATCGCCGAGTCCAGCGAGCGGTTCGAGCCCGGCCCCGGCCGCGAGGGCTGGTCCGGGCGCGAATGGCTCGCGGCCTACGCCGCAATTTTCCGCAATTTCTTCGAGGGTTACCGGGCCGCCGCGCGCTCGCTCGCCGAGCTGCTCGAGCGCCCGCTCGCCGACAAGGAGCTCGTGCGGCGCGGCCTCACGGTCGGCAACCGGCTGTTCCTCGAGGGCACGCTGCGGCGCTTCGAGGCCGTCAGCAAACCGATCCTGCAGAACGCGTACGCGGCGTTCGCTGATCAGGGCTACGTGATCCACCGCGAAGGCAAGTATCACGCGGGGCCGGAGCTCAGCCCTCAGAAGCTCGACGAGCTCGAGCAGAGCGTGGCAAAGTACCTGCTGAGCCCCGCATGAGTCCCCGGATCCTGGCCCTCCTCGCGCTGCCGCTGGTCGGCTGCGTGGGTACGCCGACTCCCCTCGCCCCGTCGCTGCGGGGTACCGTCGGCGTCCCGCACCACGGCGTCCAGACCGACGCGGTCGAGCTGCCCGTCTCGGGGCTCGGCTTCGAGCGTTACCGCAAGAAGGGCCAAAATCACTGGGCGACGCCGCGTCTGGTGAGCGCCGTCAGCCGCGCCGCCGCCGACGTTTACCGGCAATTCCCCGACGGACAGCCGCTGGTGATCGGCGATTTTTCGGCCCGCCACGGCGGTAAGATCCCGGGCCACAACTCGCACCGCACCGGTCGCGACGTGGACCTGCTCTATTACGTCACCTCGCCGCGCGGCGTGCCCCGGCGCAGCCCAGGCTTCGTCGCGCTCGACAGCGACGGCCTCGGCAAGCTCGACGACGACGGAGAGTTCATCCAGCTGGACGTGCCCCGCAACTGGGCGCTCGTGAAGTCCCTGCTGGAAAATCCGGAGATCGGCGTGCAGTTCTTGTTCGCGAGCCACAAGGTCGAGACGCTGCTCATCGACTACGCCCTGGCCCGGCAAGAGCCGATGGAACTCGTGTACCGCGCGCAAACCGTGCTGCTCGAGCCGCGCGACAGCGCACCCCACGACGACCACTTCCACCTGCGCGTCGCCTGCTCTCCGGATGAAGGCGTGACGGGCTGTACGGGTGGCGGCCCGTACTGGCAATGGCTGCCCCAGCCCCCGAGCCCGCCGACCCTGGACCCCGGGGTCCTCGCAGCGATCGCCGCCGAAGATCCGCCCGTGTTCGAGCCGCTCGCGGAAGCGTCGCTCACTCCGGGCGGCGCATGATCCACGGTCGCGCCGCCTTCGATTCGGGCGAGCTCTTGCACGGCGACTGCCTCGACGTCTTGCCGGCGCTAGACGCCGAGGGCCTGCGCTTCGACCTCGCTTACGTCGATCCGCCGTTCAACACCGGCAAGGTTCACAGCGCTCGCGTGGCGGGCGGGGCGCGCGACGCGGGCAGCCCCGCTTACGACGACTCCTGGGGCGGCCTCGACGGCTTCCTGTCGATGCTCGAGCCGCGCCTCGCCGCGTTGAAAGCGCTCGCCTCGGCCGAAGCCAGTGTCTGGATCCACCTCGACTACCGCACCGTGCACGACACCAAGGTGCTCGCCGATCGCGTCTTCGGACGCGCCGCGTTCGCCGGCGAGGTGGTGTGGGTGCCTGGCAACGGCGCCCGCCGCCGCGTCGGCCCGAGCGTCACCCACCAGACGCTGCTGATCTACGCCCCGAGCGGCGTCATGACCTGGAACGGGGACGACGCGGCGTTGCGCGAACCCTACGCCGACACCAGCTTACGCATGCAC
>JALYWZ010001083.1 GCA_030852505.1 Myxococcota bacterium
GGGTGGAACCGCCGGAGCGCCCATGAACGGCGGAGCCGCGGGTACAGCGGGCGGAACCAGCGGAGCTGCCGGCAACGCGGGCAGCGGTGGTGGCTCGAGCCGCCAGTGCGACAGCTCGTGGGACACTCACCCGAGCAAGGGAGACGGCGTCGCGCTCACTCCGCCGATGGGCTGGAACAGCTGGAACGCCTTCCACGAGAACATCAACGAGCAACAGATCCGTCAAGTCGCCGACGTGATGGTCAGCTCGGGTCTGAGAGACGCCGGCTACATCTACCTGAACCTCGACGACAAGTGGATGGACGACGATGGCCGAGACAGCTCCGGGAAGCTCGTCGGCGACAACGTGCGCTTCCCGAGCGGCATGGCCGCGCTCGCCAAGTACGTCCACGACCGCGGCCTCAAGTTCGGCGTCTACGGCGACCGTGGCACCGAGACCTGCGCCCACTACAACGCCAAAACCCAGGCGCAGAGCGGCAGCTACGGCAAAGAACAAATCGACGCCCAGACCTTCGCCTCCTGGGGAGTCGATTACCTCAAGTACGACAACTGCGCGATCGCCCCGGGCCGCGACAACGACAAGGCTCAAGAAGAAGACTATCGAGCCATGGGCAACGCCCTCAAGGCCGCGGGCCGCCCGATCCTCTTCAGCATCTGCGCCTGGGACGCCAAACCCTGGATGCCGGACGTCGGCCACATCTGGCGCAGCACCTTCGACATCGGCGTTTGCTTCAGCGGCTGCGACGAGTGGTATCGCAACATCGACGAAATCATCGACGAGAACAACCAGACCGTCGACTACGCCGGCCCCGGACACTGGAACGACCCCGACATGATGGTCGTCGGCAAGGGCCTCACCTACGACGAAGACGTCTCGCACTTCAGCATGTGGGCCCTGATGGCCGCGCCGATCATCCTCGGCAACGACATCCGGTCCATGTCCGACCAAACGCGCCGCATCCTCACCAACGAAGAAGTCATCGCCGTCAACCAGGACCCCGCCGGCGTCCAGGGCCGCCGCGTCGTCGACAACGGCGACCTCGAAGTCTGGATGAAGCCCCTCTGCAACCTCGACGGTCCGGAGAAGGCCGTCATCCTCTTCAACCGCAGCCCCCGCGCTGCCGAAATCTCCGTCGCCTTCAGCGCCATCGGCCTCTCCGGCACCGCCACCGCCCGCGACCTCTGGGCCCACGAAGATCTTGGCGAGCACAACGGCTCCTTCTCCGCGCAGGTCCCCTCGCACGGCGTGGTGATGGTCAAGATCACTGCGATGGGCGACTAACCCCGGTCGTCGACGGGGCGTCGAGCGATGGTGGCGTACAGCATGAGATCGACCACGAGGCGGAAAGACTCTCCGCCTTCCCGAGCGGCATTCTGGATGCGTGCCAGCCCCTGGTCGTACTGCGCTGGCGTGAGCGCCGTCAGCTGTGAGGTGAACGATGGCTTCAGGATCCCGGAAGCTGTCGCCTCCTCCATCGAGCGCGTCGAACGGATCCTCTCCGCAGGCAAGACTTTGACATCGACGAACCCAGCCGCTCGCAGCCACGCGGTTCGTGTCGATTCTGAGACGAATCGCTCGCGGTCTGCGGCCAGCGTCTCGGGAAAAAACTCGTAGACGTACCAGCGCCCCTCGTAAGCGTGTGGATCCAATCCAACGCAAACGAATAAGCCGCCCGAGCGAAGCACGCGGAACGCCTCGCGCAGCGCCGCTGCCGGCTCGCTGAAGTGATGCAGCGCGTTCACCGTCACCACCACGTCGAACGAGCTTTCGCCCCACGGCAACTCTTCCGCGCGCCCGCGCCTCAGATCTCCGCGGACTCGAGCGGCTGCAAGCTCGAGCATCCCCTGCGACGGATCGATGCCCGCGACCTCCCACCCCGCGGCTGCCAGTTCGCGCAACTAGTGTCCCGAACCGCAGCCGAGCTCCAGCACCCGCGTCCCCTCCCCGCCAAGCCCCAGCAGCGTCGAACGGATGCCCGCAAAATCATGCACCGCGTAGCGACGGTCGAACTCAGAGGCAACTTCGTCGTAGTTCATGACTTCCGGGTGCAGATCCTGGATCGCAGTCACGCCACCTCGCGTAGCTGCTGAGATTTCGCATCGTGGGTGCGTGCGGGTACGGGCTGGGGAGCAAGCGTGAGAGG
>JALYWZ010001084.1 GCA_030852505.1 Myxococcota bacterium
GGTCAGCCCTTCTGCCAGTTCTGCGGGGCGCGCCTCGACAACCCAGAACAGGCCGGCGCACAGGGCCGCGAGCAGCCCGCCGCCGGGCGGCTCGTGGTCATCGCTCAGGACGGGACGCCGGGCCGAGACTACGCGCTCGCACACGAACAGACCGACATCGGCCGAGAAGAAGGAACCATCCTCCTCCCCAGCGACCCCTACGTGTCCCCCCGCCACGCCCGGATCTTGCTGCGAGAAGGCCGAATTTTCGTCCGGGACCTGTCCTCGGTCAACGGCGTTTATGTACGAATTCGGGCCGCCGAGCGCCTTCAACACGCGGACTTGGTGTTGATGGGCCTCGAGGTGTTAAGGTTCGAGGTCGTGAGCGACGCGGAGAAAGGGCTCGGCCCCGCCACCGAAAACGGAACGCGCGTGTTCGGATCGCCGGCTCTGCCCCGCTACGCGCGGCTTTCGCAGCGCACGGTCGAGGGGGTCAGCAGGGACGTGTTCTATCTGTGCCGTGACGAGAGCGTCATCGGACGCGAATCGGGCGACGTGGTGTTCACCAACGACCCGTTCATGAGCCGGCGCCACGCGGTGTTCGCCAGGGACCCGGTCAGCAACGCGTTCTGGTTGCACGACCTCGGCTCTTCGAACGGGACGTACCTGGCGATTCGAGGCGAGCGCGAGCTCATCCACGGTGACTACCTGCGGATCGGGCAGCACCTGTTCCGGCTCGACGTGGAGATGGGCGGGGCGCGATCATGACGGCGGAGTCACGGGGAGAAGTCCGCTTACGCGTCTTCGGACGCACCGACGTCGGGCAAATCCGCGAACACAACGAAGACAATTTCCTGGTCGCGGATCTGACACGCAAGAGCCGCAGCCTGATGGAGACGGACCGCGAGCAGGTCGTGGGCGACCGCGGGACCGTGCTCGGCGTGTGCGACGGCATGGGCGGCGCCGCCGCGGGCGAAGTCGCGAGCCAGCTGGCCGTGGACATCATCTACGAGCGGCTCAGCGACGCCGAGCCGCCGACCAGCCACAACGACATCGCCCGGCGCCTGGTGCGGGCGGTGGAAGAGGCCGGGGTGCGCATCTTCAACGAAGCGCGTGCGGACCGGACGCGCCGCGGCATGGGCACCACCGCCACCGTGGCGGCCCTGATGGACGCCCGTCTGTTCGTGGCTCAAGTCGGTGACAGCCGCGCCTACGTGCTGCGCGGCGACCGGCTGGTGCAGATCAGCCGCGACCAGTCGCTCGTGAACCAGCTGATCGAAGCCGGACAGCTGACTGAAGAAGAAGCCGAAACCTTCGAGCACAACAACATCATCCTGCAAGCGCTCGGCACGGCCGAGACCGTGCAGGTGGATCTCACCTACGTGGACCTGTGCCAGGGCGATCTGCTGATGCTCTGCTCGGACGGCCTGTCGGGCATGATCCGCGCGGACGAGATCCGCGAGGTCCTGGTCAACGTCCGCGATCCGCTCGAGGCTTGCCGCGAGCTCACCGAGCGCGCCAACCGCGTGGGCGGGCACGACAACATCACGGTGATCATCGCGGTCTTCGAGGGGCCGGGTCTGCCGCCCGTGGACGCCTCCACCCCGGAGCTCGCCTACAAGAAGTACCCGCTGCCGGAGCGAAGCGCGGCGGACTACCCGTTGCTCCAGGTGTCGCCGCCCGAGCCGCGGCTCGAAGAGCCGACCGTGAACGAGGACCTCTTGCGCGAGCCCCGGCGGCTCCGGGTCGGGCACACGGTGATGGGGCTGACCAACCCGCTCGCAGGGCTGGCGGTCGAGACCGGCGGAGGCGATCCGGGGCCGCGGGTCGTGCACGCCGACGAGACGCTGAACGACGACCCGATCGAGCTTCCGACCACCGGGCTCGCGCCCTCGCTGGTCGGTTTCATGGTGCTCGGCGCCATGGTGCTGGTCGCGGTCGCCGGCTTCCTGCTCCTGCGCTGAGCCGCCCCCGTGCGTCGCGCGCTCCGACGGCTCGGTAGCCTGCTACTGACCCTGTTCGTCACCTCGCTGTGCGCGCTGTGGGCGCTCTCGGCGCTGGAGCGGCGCGACCCGCTTGCGCGCGCGCTCCCGAACTTCTTCAACCCCGCGCCGCGCAACGCCCGCTCGCTCTCCGAAGCCGCGCTCGCCACGCTCGCGAAGCG
>JALYWZ010001085.1 GCA_030852505.1 Myxococcota bacterium
AGGGGTTCCGGCAGATCGGAGCGCGACTCGGTCCGTTCGACGCGACGCTGATCGAGAGCGGCGCCTACAACGCTTTGTGGGCGGACGTGCACCTCGGGCCGGAGCAAGCGGTCGCGGCGCACCAGGCCGTGCGCGGGCGAGTGATGCTGCCGGTGCACTGGGGCACGTTCGACCTCGCACTGCATTCGTGGGTGGAACCAATCGAGCGGGTGATCGCCGCCGGACGTGCCGCGAACGTCACCGTGGTCACGCCGCGACCCGGCGAGAGCGTGGATCCGGAGCACCCGGCGCCGCCCGTTCGTTGGTGGCCCGATCTGCCCTGGCAGACGGCGCAGCAGGCTCCCGTCGTTTCGTCGGGTTTGAAGCCGGAGCGTTGACGCGCTCACGCGCCGCGGTCGCGGGTAGAGAATGACAAGTCGCGCCAGGCGTGGGGGGCCCCTTCCCGCTCACGCACCGTGAACCGACCAGACGAATACGCGCTGACGACTGCCTGCCAGAAGGGCAGCGCTCCGAGATTGCCGACACAGACACGAACGAGCCAACGGCCGGGAAAGCGCTCGAAGAGGAGCTCAGCGGCGCGTCTCCCAAAGCCACCGCGACGATAACTCCTGAGGATGAAGAACTCCGCGATGTCCCAGACGTCGGGATCGTCGGTTGCCGGTGACCCGCGGGTGACGAGCGCGAAACCGATCGCCCTGCCCGCTCTGCGGATCAGGAATGCGAAGCGCTTTTCGGGCTCGGACCAGTAGAGAGGCAGCTTCGGGTAGCCAAAGCGTCCGTCGGGGCCCGGCTCGATCCGAAAGGCCGCGCTCAGATCGTGGATATAGAGCTCGAGCAGATTGGCGAGCAGCGTCGCGTCAGCCTGTGTCGCGGGTTCGACGGAAATCGAATCGTTCTGGGCCACGGTTCTAGACCGACGTGCCGCATCCCGAACAGAACTTCGCCGTCGGTTCCAGCGGGGAGCCGCAACCGGCGCAGAAGCGCTTGGTGGGCGCCGCGGTGGTTGGTTCGACGCGGGTGCCGCAGCCGGCGCAGAAGCGGGCGCCCTCGGCGAGCGCCGTCTGGCAATTGGCGCAGGAGCGCGACTGCGAAGCGACGGCGAGCGGCGCGGACAGCAGATCCATGCCGCGGAGCTGATCTCCTTTTCTCGCCTGCTCGTTGGCCTGATCGATCGCGACGCGGGCCTGGATGGCGGGAGCCTGCTCGCGGAGATCCGGAGCGCAGGTCTCGCAGAGGCCGCGCTCGTGGTTCCAGCACACTTCCGGGCAGACCCACGAGCCGCAGGACGTGCACTGGCGGAACTTTGAACGGCAGCCTTCGATGGCTTCCTTGAAGGCCGAATCCCAGGCGGGGCCGCGCAAGGCGTCTTTCAGGTGATCTACGCCCCAACCCGCCCGGTAGGCGCGACCGCCGAAGAGCGCACCCGCTGCCTTGATCACGGACGCCGCAACGCCCATCGGGTTGTGCTTGAAGTCGGAACGATGGCCGTTGCCGCACTTGTCGCAGAAGAACTCGAACTGAAAGCCCGTGTCGTTCGAGTGGTCGCGATGGTTCTTGGTGAAACCGTGGCTGGACATGAAGCGCGTTCCAGATTTCAGGTTTCGGCAGCTTCGTACGCCCCGAGCGCCGCGCGCATCACCTCGCGCACCGGCACCCCCGCAGCTTGCGCGAGCCGCGCGCAGTCGTCGAACTCCGGTTTGATCTGGGGCGGGCCGAAGTCGCCCTCGCTCACCTTGACGGACACGGCCCCGAACGGGGTTTGGACGCGGACCACGCGGCGCGGGCGTTCGACGCGATCGGCGGCGATGCGGCGCACACCGATGCTGCTGGTTTCGCGAAGCAAGGCGCGGGATAGCTCGTCGGCGCGGGCGGCCTGGGTGAGCACTGAAAGCACCAGGCCGGGACGGCTTTTTTTCATCGTGACCGGCGTCGCCCAGCAGTCGAGCGCCCCCGCAGCGAGCAAGGCTTCGATGGCGTGGCCAGCGAGCTCGCCCGTCATGTCGTCGACGTTGGCTTCGAGGACGACGTGGGACGCGAGCGCCGGAGCGGTCGCGGTAGCGGTGGGCTCACCGAGCACGGCGCGCAGGGAGTTGGGGCGGTCCGGGAGGGTGCGCGTGCCGAGACCCATGCCGACGCGCTCGGG
>JALYWZ010001086.1 GCA_030852505.1 Myxococcota bacterium
GCGCCAAGCATTTCCCTGGCCACGGCGACACGGACCTCGACTCGCACCTGGCGCTGCCGCGGCTCGCGCACCCGCTCGAACGCATCGAGGCGGTGGAGCTCGTGCCGTTCCGCGCGGCGATCGCCGCCGGAGTGCCGGCGATCATGACCGCGCACGTGGTCTTCGCCGCGCTCGATCCAGCGTTGCCCGCCACGCTCAGCGCGAACGTGCTCTCGCTGCTGCGAGACCGCCTGGGTTTCGATGGCCTGATCGTGAGCGACGACACGGAAATGCACGCGCTCGTGGACCACTTCGGGCTCGAGGAGGCCGTGGTGCGCGGTTTCGCCGCGGGCCTCGATCTGTTCCTGGTGTGCCACACGGCGAGCCGCGTGGAACGCGGGATCGAGGCACTGGTGCGAGCGGTTCGCGACGGCGTCGTGCCGGCAGGGCGCCTCGAGGCCGCGCGGAGCCGGGTCGAGCGCTTCCTCGGCCGCTTCGCCGTGCCGGCCGACTACACTCCGGACCTCGGCTGCTTGCAAAGCAGCGAGCACCTGGCGCTCTCGCGAGCCATCGATCCGGCGAGCGAGAGCTGAAAGACGCAATCATGAACCTTCGCAGCCTTTGCTTCGTGTGTGCCGCGCTGTTCTCCTGTGAAGCGCCGAGGCCCGCTCGCGCCCCCGAGCCCGCACCGGTCTCACCGAGCGCCGCGGTCGCGACGCCCGCTCCGGCACCGCCGCCCGAGGCCAGTGAGCTCCCACCCGGCGAGGCGCCCGACGTCGCAGCGCCGCGCGATCGCGAGTACCCGTGGATGTCCGTCGAGGCCTGGTGGCAGCGACAAAAGGCGCTCGCAGCCATCGATCCGGGCGTGAAGCAGCGCTCCGAGCTGGCGTTCCTCGGCGATTCGATCGTCGAGGGCTGGGACGACGGCGTGTGGAACGAATACTACGCGCGTTACAACCCGGTGCGGCTCGGGCTCGGCGGAGACAAGACGCAGCAGGTGCTCTACCGCATCGAGCACGGCGAGCTCGGCGGGCTCGGCTCGAAGCTGGTGGTGATCCTGATCGGCACCAACAACTTCGGGCTCGGCACGTCGACACCGGAGCTCGCGGCGCGCGGGGTGACGGCCGTGGTGCGCGCGGTGCAGGCCAAGCTGCCAAAGGCGAAGATCTTGCTGCTCGGCATCCTGCCGCGCGACGAGCAACCTGGTACGCCGCTGCGGAACAACGTCGCCGCGACCAACCTGCTGATCGCGCGCCTGGCCAGCGATCGCGTTCAGTACCTCGACATCGGGCGGCAGTTCCTGGATCCGGCGGGCAAGCTGCCCGCCGAGCTGATGGCCGACTTCCTCCACCCAACCCGCAAGGGTTATCGAGTGCTCGCCGAGGCGATCGCGCCTTCGATCCGAGCAGAGCTCGGGCACTGAGCGTGTCGTCGAGCGCTAGCCGCCGCAGCTGACGCGCGGCCCGCCGTTGCTCTCGCTGCAGCTACAGTCGGACAGAACGCGATCGATGCAAGCGCAGCTCGACTTGGGTGCGCACTCGGGTAGCCAGCTGCAACCCGGCCCGCCCGCCGCGCTCTCGTCGCAGTAAAAGCCCGCGGGGCAGAGCCCGGAGCCGCACGCGAAGCACGAACCGTCCGCGCACGGATCCGCCTCGGCCGAAGACGCGGTGTCCGCCTCTTCCGAGCTCTCGGCCCCGTCATCGCCGCCGGACGACTCCGCGCGGTCCCGCTGCGAGGATCCGGCGACGTCCGACGGCCCCTCGGCCTCCGGCGTGGCACTGCCGCCGCACGACAACAGCGCGAGCCCCGGGCCCAGCGCCACGAAACGACCTCGGATCCAACGAGAGAAAGCGACCACCGTCCTCACCTATAGCTCGATTTTCGAGCAGCTCGCCCGCACACGGTGTAGAAAAATCGCCGTGCCGATCGAGTCTCTTCTGAGGCGAGCGACACCCCATGCGCGTGTCAGTACCCTCACGCCGGACCTCGAGGCGTACTCGCGAGATCTTTGGCCGCGCGGGCTGATCGAGATCCAGAGCGGCAAGCCGCGCGCGCCGGTGCCGAGCGCCGTGGTCTGGCCCGAGTCGGTGGAGGACGTGGCACGGCTGGTCGCGCTCGCGAACCGCGAGGGGCTCGCGCTGGTGCCGTTCGGCGCGGGCAGCGG
>JALYWZ010000329.1 GCA_030852505.1 Myxococcota bacterium
GTGCTGGGTACCGGAATGATCGTGGTCGGCGTCGCAGCGGGGTTGGCCACCGGCGTGTGGGCGATCTCGAAACCCGATGAGTACCCTGGAGGGCTCATGTGGGGCGCTGCTGCAGCGTCCGGCCTGGTGATTGGAATCGGGTTCGGTGCTCGGGTCCAGTCCGGGCATCGGGCAAGCCGCGCTTTCACCGCCTACGACCACGCCCTCCGGCAGCACCTCGATCTGTGCGAGACCGGGGGTGTGCTCGCTACGTGTAAACACCTACCGCCGGTAGTTCCATGAAGAAGAAGACCGCACCGGCACCAGAGCTTCCGGCCCTGTCCTTTGCGACGCCGCGCGCGTTCTCGAAGTGGCTCGCTGGCCATCACGCTTCGTCACGCGGCATCTGGTTGAGGCTCGCGAAGAAGGAGTCGGGCATTCCTTCCGTCACGTACGCCGAGGCGGTCGAGGTGGCGCTCACCTGGGGCTGGATCGACGGGCAAAAGCAGCGCGGCGACGAAACCTCCTGGCTCCAGAAGTTCACGCCGCGCGGCGCGAAGAGCGTCTGGTCCAAGATCAACCGCGAGAAGGCGCTGAAGCTGATCGAGGCGGGCACGATGCAACCAGCAGGGCTCGCGCAGGTCGAACGCGCGAAACAGGACGGGCGCTGGGACGTTGCTTACGATTCACCGAGCCGCGCCACGGTGCCCGAGGATCTCCAAGCGGCTCTCGCGAAGAACAAGCAGGCCGCCGCCTTCTTCAAAACACTGAACGCGGCAAACCGTTACGCCGTGCTGTGGCGCGTCCAAACGGCCAAGAAGGCTGAAACGCGCGAAAAGCGCATCGCCACGCTGGTAGCAATGCTCGCCCGCGGAGAGAAGCTGCATCCTTGAGCGGCGAGGGATGACGACGCTGGGCCCCGAGCTACTCGAACGATTGGACACGGAGCTGGCGGCCGCCGCAGTAGCGCGCGGGCAGGTCACCGTGACTGGCGACTGGACCTCGCGCACGCGGCGGACCTACCAGGCAGCCGAGCAGCTCGGTTCGGAACGGGACCGTACGTCGAGGCGGATCGGAACTTCGACCATCCGTCGGAGTGCTTGCTTGCCACCGAGGTCGTTCCCTTGGGTCGCGTCTCCTGCGTTGCTCGCGCGGGTGGAAACGCATTTTCCGTCGTGCTGTTCGCGGCTGATTCGGTCAAGTTCGGACGCAATCGGCTGTGGCGGCTTCGGGATCCTATTGCTGAGCACCTAGCGCCCGACCTTCGTGAGCTGCTGACTCGCCGCAGGGCCGGCAGTACGCCCGGATTCTAGCCGTTTCAACCCCAGCCACGCGAAACGATCCCGCCGTTCGAGTTGCCACGACGCGTGACGTGGACGCCTGCGTTGGGCTCCTCATCGCGTCGATCACCACGCTTCGCGACCGCGACGGGCTGAGCTCGCCACCCGTGCTACGCTAGCTCGCGGGCATGGCGAAAGGTTGGCAATGGCTAGGGGTGTTGGTCACGGTGATCTCGGCGTGCGGAGGAGAGTCCCGCAACGAGCCCGAGAACCCCGGGCCCGAGAACACGGAGCTCGAGTGCAGCGAGGTTCGCGACCAATCGCAAGCCATCTTGGTGGAAGCCGAAGCGAACGCGCCGGCTGAGTGCCGCTCTGCCAGCGATTGCCGCTTGTTCACGGGAATCACCCAATGCGGCTACGGCTGCGGCTGGGTGGTCGCCACGACCGACGAGGCACCCCTGAAGGACGCAGTCGCCGAGGCGAACGCGCTGTGTCGCGACGAGTGCCGACAACCCGCACCTCCTTGCGTTCCGACGAAGAACGTCGCCGACTGTGTCTCCGGGAAATGCGTGGTGGTTGACGAGCTGCATCGGGAGGATTGCGCCGCGGTGCGCTCTAAATCGCTGACGCTGCTGTCCGCGGCCGTAGCCAACGCCCCGCTGGCGTGCGACTCCTCGAGCGACTGCAAGCTGTTCGGGAGGCGCCCCAAGTGCGTCTACGACTGTGGCTTCTCGGCGCCGACGACGGACCTTGCGCCGCTCGAGTCGGCCGTTGCCGAAGTCGACGCGCTCTGCCCGGACGAGTGCATTCAGGTCCCGTCCTCGTGTGGCGGCCCGAGACCCCAGCAGTCCGTCCAGTGCGTGGACGGAGGCTGCGTGCTCGAAGAAAACGAATAGCGCCCAGGCTCGCTACCGCTCGCGGAAAAGTCCTCAGCGCTGCGGCGCCAAAGCGCCGGGAATGGAACTCGTTCGCCGCGTGTCTCCTCGATCTTGCCGAGGTTTCGAACGCCAAGCGTGATAGCGGGGTTATTCGCAGTGAGCTGTGTGCTCACGGACCCCGAGTCGACCGCGGCGGCGGCGGATGCGTTCTGGGACGGACTGCCCGGCGATCGCTATGCGCTCGATGGGATGGAGCGCTACGTCGAGTCGCCACGGAAGAGCTGCGATCCGAGTGCGATGATCACGTACCGCGGGACCAAGCTGCGTTACTCGGCGCCGGTGACGGTGCACAGCGCGTTTCGCGAACGGCTCGAGCGCTTCGAAACCGTCGCTGCGGAAGTGGCCACGCGGGTGTACGGCCGCACACCGCAGCGGATCCGGCATGCGGGCGGTTACAACTGCCGCACGTCGACCGGGCGGCACCGCGGGCGGCTGAGCGAGCACGCCCTGGGCAACGCCATCGACATCGTCGGCTTCGACTTCGGGCCCGCGAAGAAGACGGACGTGCTGCCGCCGGATCTGCCGAAGCCGCTGCGCTACGGCTTCCAGGTGCGGGTGCAAAAGCACTGGGGCTCGAGCCGCAGCGCTTCCGCCGCGCTCCACGCCCGCTTCTTACGTGAGCTCACGAACGAGCTCAGAGATCGGCGTGACATCTTCCGCGGCTTGATAGGTCCCGCGGATCCGAAGCACGCCGATCATCTGCACTTCGACGTTTCTCCCTGGCGTTACGTGAGGCTCTAGAGCGACAATCGGTTAGGAATCTGCCGAGATGGCGGCAAACTCCGACGAAAAGAGTGAGCGCGTGGGGAGGGGCCCCGCCGAATTCACTTCGGCGGGGAGGGGCGGCGCGTGCAGCGCGTGCCGCCCCTGAGAACAGAACCTCACCAGACCGTGAACGCGGCGTACGACTGATTGCCGCTCGTGGTCTGGATGCAATAGCCGCCGTTCTTCGCGGCAGGCAGCGCTGCCCAGTTGCTCCAGTTGCAGGGCATCTGCACGCCATTGACGAGCAGCTTGCGCGGGTTGACGAAGTTGCCGCAAGTGCCACCGAGCAGCGGCGACGTGGTTTCGTGGCACGTGGCGGCCGTACCGAGGTTGCCGGACGGGTAGCTGCCGCTGATCGTGAAGCGCGTCGGGTTCGCGCAGTAGTCGGCGCAGGGACGCGGTCCGTCGCGATCGCTCTCGGCTGGGCCCGCGCCGGCCGGCGTGAACGACTGGGTGCGGGTGAGGATCAGCTTGTCGAAGGAGAAGCCGTCTTCACGCATCCAGACCTGGAGGGTGTGGACACCCGCCTGGCTCACCTGCAGCGTGGCAACCGGACCGTCCAGGGTGTTGCGGCTCCAGCCGAGGGCGTTCGTGAAGCCGGTGATGCGATCCGAGCTCGCGTTGGCCGCGCCGTCGAGGCCGACGTGCAGCGAGTCGTCGTTCGCGCTCGGCCCAAGGCCGCGCACCCACACGTAATAGGTGCCGGTCGTGGCGAAACGAACGGGGACCGCGAGCTCGGGGCTGACCGAGCTGTAGTTGGTGTCGAACGTCTGGCCCGAGTTGGGGTTCGCCGTCATCAGCGCCTGGCCCGAGGCTTGACCGTGCGACACCCGATCCCAGCGGTGCGCCGACCGCGGCGTGTTGCTCGCGAAGCTTTCGGCCTCGACGACCACTCGCCCGTTGGACTCGAGGAAGGCGCCGGAAACCGGGCACGTGCCTTCCGCAACGCAGGCATCGACGTGGGCGTAAACCACCAGGTCGTCCACCGCAAAGCCACGTCGCGTGTTGTTGCGAGGGTCGCCGGCGTTGAAGAACAGCTGAATGCGGATGCTGCTCGGCCCCGCCGGGAGCAAGTCGGAGATGCCGAAGCGAACCGGACGCCAACTGATGCCCTCGGTCAGCGCTTCTCCTCCGCTGTTGTTGCTGGCCACGACCTGGAACGGGCCGCCGTTCACGGAGACGCGGACCTCGGCCGTGTCGTAGTTCGGGTCGTTCTCGGTTTCGAGGAAGTAGTTGAAGCCGAGCTCGGCCATCAGCGGATCCTGAATCGCGATCGCCGGTGAGGTGATCGCGTGCGGGATCGGCGTCGGCGTCGCGTAGTTGCAGAGGTCGGGCTTGGCGTAGTGCAGGCTGCCCGGAGCCGAGTGCCCCGGCAGCGTATCCACGCAGGTCGTCGCCCAGTGCCACAGGTTGTCGATCTCACCGTCCAGCGTGAAGCCCTCGCTGCCGTCGTCGAAGTCGGCCGTGTAAATCGGAACCGGCGCGCCAACGCGCAGCTTCACCGTGCGGGTCACGTTGCCGGTGCCACCGCTCTCGTTCACGAAGCTCACCTGCGCCGTGTAGTCGCCGTCCGGGAGCAGCGCGGCCTGGGTCTCGTCAATCGAGACCGTGACGGTCGCGGTTTCACCGAGCGGGATGCTGCCTCCGGTCGTGCCGAGCACGAGCCAGGGCGCGTTCGCGGACTTCGTGACCGAGTACGTCAACGTCTGCGAGGGGCCAAGGTTGTGCAGCGTGTAGTCGGCGCTGACCGGCTCGAAAGGTCCGTCGCTCGGGCCCTCGGCGTCGAGATCGGTGCCCTTCACGACCAGGCCGTCGACGATCGGCGGGCAGTCCATGCCGTGCGCCGCGAAGCCCGCGCAGATTTCCGCGTAGTGCGGCGTGCCGTTTTCGATGAGCTCGTCGTCGTCGTCGAGCGTCAGGAAATCGACGGCGATCGACGGGTCGATCGCGTCCCCCGTGTGCATCGGGATCGAGCTGAACACGAGCGAGCGGATCAGGTCGTCCGACGTGGCCGGCTCCGTCGCGTCGAGCTCCTGCCAGATGTCCCAGATCGTGCCCGTGAGCACCGCGCCGCACTCGTAGATGCCCGGGCCGCACGAGGAGCAATCCGTTTCGCTGTACTGGCAGTCGTTGTCGGCGTTGCGCAAGAAGCGCGAGCAATCCCCGGCGTAGTAGCCGACGGCGATCCTCGGGTCCTTCGAGAGCAGCATGGCAACGGCGTCGGCCATGCCCTCGCCGTATTCGCTCTGGTTGCTGCCACCCATGTCGATGATGTGGTGGCCGTACTCGTGGTGCACGATGCCGCCGAACGCGGTGTTGTTACGCTCGGCCGTCTTCGGGCAAAAATTCAGGCTGCGCACGCTGCTGTCGTTGTCGTACCAGGCGCCGCCGGTGCGATCGCAGGTGATCGCGTCGGACTGGTTGACGTGGATCGGGAAGTCCGTTTGCTCGGAAATGATCGGGTACCCAGGCAGGTAATCCAGCAGCAGATCGCGCAGCTCGTTCGCGTGCTGGTAAGCATTGAGCTGTGCGAGCACGGCCTCCTTCGGGGTCGCCGTGTCGCGGTGCAGGAAATCTGCCGAAGCCGGCGGGGTGACCGTGAGCGACAGCGAAGCGGGGCTGCTGCCGTCGCTCGTGATCTCGAAGAAGCGTCCGGAGACGCGCGAGGTGACGGTGACGGGCCCGCTGCCTTGCTGCACGATCGTGAACGAGCCGTTCGGGCTCGTGATGGCGTTGCCCGCGGCAGATGTCACCTCCGCGTGGGCGAGCGGTCGGTTGCCGAGCTGCGCGCATTCCATGGACGCGGAGCCCGTCGTGACCTCGGCGTTGACGCTGCCGGTGACGTCGAAGTGGAGGTTGCTCTCGACATGCAAGATTTCCCCGGTTTCGGCGTCGGCGACGAACGTCCACTTTCCGGGGCCTGCCGTGTCTTGCGCCGTGTATTGCAG
>JALYWZ010001087.1 GCA_030852505.1 Myxococcota bacterium
CCTGTGCGTCGACCGCCAAGCCAGCCGTCACTTCTACGAGCTCGAGGCACGGCCACCTCCGAGCGAGCTCGTGCAGGGCGACGGCGTGCTCGCCGACTCGCCGAGCCTCGCGAACGCGAGCCGCCGCGGGCACGCCACCACCACGGCGCGCGCCATCGCGCTCGAGACCATCGAGAAGGCCGTGCTCGATCTGGAGCCCGACATCCTGGTCACGAGCCGCGACGCCGCAGCGCTGAGCGGCCTGCCCGGCTCGCACCTCGTGGAGCGGCTCTTCTGCCGGGTAGAGTGCTCCATGCTGCTGCTGCCCCCCGCCCGAGGCGCGCAGGAATTCAAACAAGAGCCGCGTAGATTCTGGGCTCCGAGGCCTCCGGCAGAACACTACGCCTCCGCCGCACGGGCGTGACGCGCCTCGCGCGATGTCCGTGGTCCTCGCCGGGCACGAACGCGCCGGCGAGGCGCGGCTGCAGACCCGTCGATCGGGCGCCGGGTTGCCTCACGCCTTGATCCGCGGGCTGCGCGCCCTTTCCAGGGTGCGCACCCCTACCCCGCCTCCCCTACCCGGTTCCTGAGAGCCGCCGAAAATACTTGTATATGGCGTACAAGTATTACAGACTGCCGTCGGATGCAGCTTACGCTCTTCTCCGACTACTCGCTCCGGATACTGCTTTACCTGACGGCGCACCGCGAGCGCGTGGTGCCGTTGCCGGAGATCAGCCGGGCTTACGGCGTCTCGCAGAACCATCTGATCAAGGTGATGCAGCTGCTGGTCGCCGAGGGGCTGATCGAGAGCGTGCGGGGCAGGAACGGCGGGGTGCGCCTTTCGCGCGAGCCCTCAGAAATCAACGTCGCCGCGGTCGTGCGAGCGACCGAGCCGCATCTCGATCTCGTCGAGTGCTTCAACCCCGAAACCAATCGCTGCCCGATCGACGCCGCCTGCGGGCTGAAGGGCGCCTTGCTGAAAGCGCGCGCGGCGTTCCTGTCGGAGCTCGAGCGCTACACGCTGGCGGACTTCGCGCCGCGCGCCCCCGCGTTGATTCAACTGTGGCGCAGTAACCTGCAGGAGAGTTGCGCATGAACCCCTGGCGCTTCGTGCTCGGAGCTTGCACCGTGCTCAGCCTGGCTTGCTCCGCCGAAGACGGCGGCGCACCGGCGACTAGCTTGGGCTCGGCCACCGGAGGCGAGACTGCAACCGACACACCGAGCACTGGCGGTGCGACGTCGAGCACCGGTGGCGATGCGAACAGCGGCGGCGCGCCGCCGAGCGCGGGCACATCCGGCGCCGGAGGCTCGCCTTCGACGGCTCCGCCTCGGTCGCGCTGTGCAGCGCCTGCTGGTCTCGGCGCTTACCCCGGCACGATCGACGAGGCGGTGAACTGGCTCAACGCGCTGCCGAAGCCGACGACCGCTGCTTGTTTCCTCGAGAGCTTGCCGCGCCCGCTCTCGGTCGTCGCCACGAACAGCCAGTTCAGCGCGCAGCCGGCGTTCTCGAGCGCGAGCCCGCGCGTCTTCATCGAGCTCGGGCGGCTCTGGGTGTCCGCCGTGATCGACGGGGAATCGAGCTATCTGCTCGAGTTCGGCTACCGCCCGCCCGACGCCGAGCTCAACTCGATCAAGGGCGAGCTCAAGCTTCCGCTCGACGCCGCGATCCCGGCGAGCGCGCCCTACGAGCAGGTGCGCTACGGCTCCGGCACGACCTGCGGCTTCTGCCACCGCGCCGAAGAGGCCGTCACCGGCGTTCCGTTCGATGCGTTCGTCTCGTCGGCGCTCCGGCCGCGACCCGAGACGTACGTCAGCGTCGCCTCGATCCGAGCGGAGCACGAGCGCTGCGATTGGTCCGTGAACGCGCACCGCTGCGAGATGCTCTCGGCCGTGTTCGACGGTGGCGAAGTGGTCGAGACCGCGTTCCCGAGCGAGATGCCGACGTTCTTTTGAGAGCCGCGCGGTAAACCGCGTGAAATGACGCGCGTCGGCCCCGTTGCGGGCGCGGCAGAGGTTCGCCTAAAAAGGACCAATGAGTGGTGTTGCGCGTTTCGTGGCTGTGGTCGTCCTCGCCCTCTCGGGCATCAGCGCGTGCGGCAGCGAGCCGCCGCCGCCGCCCAGCACGCCGGCTGCCGCCCCGGTTTGCCCGGACGGTAGTCGC
>JALYWZ010000330.1 GCA_030852505.1 Myxococcota bacterium
AGCTCGGGTTGCGGCTCGACGACCCTTCTCGCCGACTCCGGCGACGCGAGGAAGCGCTCGCGCAGCGCGCGCGCAGCGGCGTGGTCGGGTTCTTTCGCGAGCACCTCGTCCAACACCGCGAGCGCCCGCGCGTGGTGACCCTGCGCCGCGTAGATCTGCGCGAGCGTCACGGTCGCCACCGGGGACGGGCCCTGGGCATCGATTTCGGCGCGGCCGCGGATCAGCGCCGCCGCGTCGGGCAGGTTCAAACCCGACTCGACGACGCCCGCAACCAGATCGCGCGCCACGCCCAACCAGCCGCGGGCCTTCTTGCGCTCACCCGGATCCGGCTCGCTGCGCCGCACGATTTCGTCGTGCAGCTCGACGCGCGTCATCAACTCCGCGCGCTCGACGCCGAGCGAACGCGCTTTGGCGACGAGCTCGTCGCGAGACATCCGATCGAAGGTCGCTGTGTCCACGCGCCGCCTATTCAGTGCTGCCTGCGCCACCCGGTCAAGCCCGAGCAGCGCACGCCCTGCCCTCAGGCCCAGCCCCCGCCGGCCCCAGGCTCTGGTTTTCGGCCGGAAAGCGCGACGCGAGACGCATCCTTGTCACGCTCGATCTGGGCGCGGAGCGCCTCCAGATCCGGAAACTTGAGCTCGCTGCGCAGCCGTTCGCCCCAGTGCACGCGCAAGCGCGCACCGTACAGATCCTGGTCGAAATCGAGCAGGTGAACTTCGACCGAGAAGCCGGCCGCTGCCGTCGGGCGGACGCCGATGTTGGCCACGCCGAGGCCGAGCGCCACGGCCGCGTCGTCCCCGAGCTGCCGATCGACCAGGCACGCGTACACGCCGTTCGGCGGCAACACCTCGGCGATGTCCGAAAGGTTCGCCGTCGGAACGCCGATCGTCCGCCCGCGGCCGTCACCGCGCTGCACGGTTCCCGCCACCGAATGCGGCCGGCCTAGGCAGCGCTCGGCCTCGGCGAGATCGCCCGCCGACAGCGCCTGCCGCACGCGCGTCGACGAGAACAAGCCGGCCTCGTCACCCGCGAGCGCCTGGGCTCGCGCCGAAAACCCGAACCTTTTGCCCAGACGCACCAGCTCGTCGAGATCGCCGACGCGCCCCTTGCCGAATCGGAAGTTCTCTCCGACGAGCACGCTCTCGGCGTCGAGCTTTCGGACCAGGATCCGTTCCACGAACTGCTCGGGAGACAGCGCCGCGAGCTCGAGCGTGAAGGGCTCGACGACCACGCCGATGCCCGCACGCTCGAGCAGGATCCGCTTGCGGGCAAGGCTCGTCAGCACCGGTCGCGGCGTGTTCCCCAACACCTCTTGTGGGTGGGGGTGAAAGGTCAGCGCCAGCGCGGTCGCGCCCGTCGCTCGCGCGGAGTCTAGGGCCGCGCCGACCACGGCCTGGTGCCCGCGGTGCACACCGTCGAAATTGCCGATCACCACGATCGCTCGCGACACGGCGCGCTCTTACTCCGTAAACAACCGTCCAGCCACCACAAAGAGATTGGCTGCGAGCACAACGCGGCCCCGGCGGTTGACTGACCCCGGCTCGAGAGTTCATAGATCCCGAGCGCGACCCGGGTTCGGCGCTGTCGCCCGTCCCGGCTCGCCCAACGCTGAAGGAATTGCGATGCAGCATTCAGGCGCGCGAATCGCGATTGTCGTCGTCGCCGTGCTCGTGGCCGCGATCACGATCGGGCTCGCTCGGCGCGGGCACGAGCAGAAGGTCGCGAAGGCCGAATCCCCTCGTGAGCCGGCCGCGATCACCATCGACTATCCGCTCGACGGGTCGCTGTTCCCTCCCGAGTTTCCGGCGCCGACCTGGGAGTTCCGGGATGCCGCGAGCGACGTCTCCTCCTGGCAGATTCGGGTCAGCTTCGCCGACGGCTCACCGAGCCTCGAGCTCCAGTCCACTGGGCCACGCCTGCGTGTCGGAAAGACCGATCCGCGAGTCGCGTCCGACAACAACCGGCCCCCGGAGCTCACGCCCGAGCAGGCCGCGGGCCACACCTGGACTCCCGACGGCAAGACCTGGGCTGCCATCAAGCAGCACTCCGTGCGTGGGCCGGCGACGATCGTCATCACCGGGCGTCGCTCGGGAGACGCGAAGGCGATCGCCTCGCGCGGCACGGTCACCATCCAGACCTCCGAAGATCCGGTCGGAGCGCCCATCTTCTACCGCGACGTACCGCTGATGCCGTCGGCGAACGAAAAGGGCGTCATCAAGCCGCTGGCCAGCAAGTCCGTGCCGTTGATCGCGTGGCGCCTGCGCAACGTCGCAGAGCCGGAGAGCCGTGTGGTGATGCAGGGACTCCACACCTGCGCCAATTGCCACTCGTTCTCCGCGGACGGCAAGACGCTGGGCATGGATATGGACGGCCCGCAGAACGACAAGGGCCTGTACGCCCTCGTCAACGTGCAGCCAAAGATGCGGATCGGGAAGGAAGATCTGGTCGCCTGGAGCGACTTTCGCGGCAAGCTCGGCAGCAAGATCCGCGTCGGTTTCATGTCGCGCGTGTCGCCGGACGGGCAGCACGTCGTCACCACCGTGAACGATCCCGGCGTCGACCAGACCGACTATCAGCGCAGCAAAAATCCGATCGATCTGGTGAAGAACTATTACGTCGCCAACTTCACCGACTACCGGTTTTTGCAAGTCTTTTACCCGACACGCGGCCTCCTCGCGACCTACGAGCGCGGAGCCGAAAAGCTCCGACACCTGCCGGGCGCCGACGATCCGCGCTTCGTGCACACGAACGCGGTCTGGACTCCCGACGGCAAGCAGCTCGTCTTCGCCCGGGCGGAGGCGCGGGACCCGTACCCCGCCGACGCGCCGCTCGCGAAGTTTGCGAACGATCCGAACGAGCTACAGGTCAAGTTCGACCTCTACCGGATCCCCTTCAACGACGGCAAAGGTGGCAAGGCCGAGCCCGTGCTCGGCGCGTCGGAAAACGGGATGAGCAACTCGTTCCCGAAGGTCTCTCCCGACGGGCGCTGGATCGTGTTCGTCAAGGCAAAGAACGGGCTCTTGATGCGACCCGACAGTGAGCTCTACATCGTGCCGACGGAGGGCGGCGAGGCGCGCCGCATGAAATGCAACACCTCGCGCATGAACTCCTGGCACAGCTTCTCGCCGAACGGGCGCTGGTTGGTGTTCAGCTCGAAGAGCCGCTCGCCTTACACGCAGATGTTCCTGACGCACATCGACGCGGCAGGAAACGACAGCCCGGCGATCTTGATTGAAAACTCGACCGCTGCGAACCGCGCGGTGAACATCCCCGAGTTCGTGAACATCCCGCCAGAGACGGTGCTCGAGATAGACACGCCGGCGGCCGAGTACGCAAAACACGTGGACCTCGCGGCCGAGGCCATGAAAAATCGGAAGTTCGACGTGGCCGTCAACGAATTGAACCAGGCGCTCGCGCTCTCGCCCGGCGAGCCCTCGGTCTACAACAACCTCGGAGTGGCCCAGACCGAGCTCGGCAAGCTCGACGACGCCATCGGCAACTACCGCAAGGCGCTGGAGCTGAACCCGCAGTTCGCCGAGGCCCACAGCAACCTGGGTGAAGCGCTGGCGCGCCAGGGCGAAAACAAGGGCGCCCTCGAAGCGTTCGAAAAGGCCGTCGAGCTCGATCCCGAGCACGCCGACGCGCAGCGAAACCTCGGCGCGGCCCTGGCTCGCGCCGGGCAACGCGACCGAGGCATCGCTCACTTGAAGAAAGCGGTAGAGAGCAAGCCGGACGGGGTCGATGCGCGCCGCGACCTCGGCCTCGCTCTGGCAGAGAAAGGCAGCTACGGCGAAGCCGGTGTTCAGCTGGAGCAGGCCGTCCAGCTCTCGGGCGGCAAGGACCCGCTGGCGCTCTTCCTTCTCAGCCGCGTCTACCGGGACCTGCACCGGCTTCAAGAGTCGGAACGAACGGCGAGCCAGGCGCTGGCGGTCGCCATGGAACAGAACAACGCGAAGCTCGTTCAGGCGATCACGGGCCGCTGAGCGCCTGCTGCGCCGCGAACGATCGCGACGGCCTCGATCTCCACGAGCAGCTCGGGCCGACAAACGTCCGCGATCACCTCGACGAACGGCAACGCCGTCGAACCCAGGTCACGCGCCACGTCACGGCAAGTGGCGGCTACCGCGGCAGATTTCGCGAACAGCGTGCCCTGACAGACGTTCGAGAGCCCGCCACCCTCCGGCTGGAGCAAGGCGTCGATGCTGGCGAGGGTGTCGCGAAGCTGAGCGCCGGCGTCGCCGGGGTGCGTGCTGCGGCCTCGGTGGTCGATGCTGGCGGTGCCCGAAACGTGGATGATCCTGTACTCTGTCCAGTCGATCACCACCGCGCGGGAGAAAGCCGAACCGTACGCCGAAGCTTGGCCTTGCCGCCCGCTCTCGGCGACCGGGCGTACCGTGAGGCGGCCTGCGGAGCCGGGGTCGATCGCCAACACATCCATCAGGCACTCCTCCGATGCGCTCTGCGCCTGGATACCCGTGGAGGCGGGAAACGCCGAAACGCCTGCTGCCGCGTAGTGCGCGTTGCGGACGGCGTTGAAATCACCGTACCAGTCGAGCAAGCGCGCGAAGTAGATCCAGGTGCGGGCGACTTCACGGAAAGAATAGCCGCGCGCGCCGAGCGCCGCGCCAGCGCGCTCGAACAGACGCCGTGCCTGCTCGGGCGCGTTCGCCGGCGCGTCGCCACCCAAACCGTCGATCGACGAGAGGGCGAGTTGGCGGAAATCGGGCCCGATCCATTCGCTTCCCAGCACCTGCCCGTCCCGCTCGATGAGCTCCACGCGCTGGCCCGCCCCCGCTCTGGGAGTCACGCCCCAGATCTGAACTCCAGCGAACGCCTCACCCGAGGCCGGCGTGCCCTGCAGAAACGTGACCGGAGTGCTGCTCGTGAGGCCCTTCGCCGAGAGCGCCTCGGCCCGCCGCGCCAGCAGCTCTTCGCGCGCTGAACGGAGCGCATACACGCGCTCCGACAAGACGGAGATGCCGTGCTCGGCGAGGACGTCCGCAAGCGCAGAAAACAGCCGGGCGGCGCCTTGGCCGGCCGAACCCAGCGCGGGTCGGCCGGTCAAGTACCACTCGGTGTGATCCCGGTGGTCTACGCGGTGGCAGACGACGCTCGGATCGCGAACCGATGAGGGCAGTGGAGGACGTCCCTTCGCTCAGAACTGCGAAAAGAACTTCCAGGTTTCGCCGGAGACCCAGTTCCCCTGCGGGTTCCACTGGTGATCCCCGTTGAAGATGCACGCTCGCGCCGGGTAGCCGGTCATGCAGCCTTCGAAGTCGATGCAGGCATGGGCACTGCCGTTGGGTGTCGGCATGTTCTTGGGCATGCACCCGTTCACGTCGGCGAAGTCGTTGATCTGCGGCACGCCGTATTGCGGGTAGGTACACACGCTGTCGGAGGTCCCGTGGGTCATGAAGTACGCGACGGGTTTGTCGTGGTTGACGCAGCCGCTCATGGGCCCGCCCGAGTGGACCGCGATGGCCCGGAACACGTCGCCGCCCATCGCACACGCCGCCGCGTAGGACATCGAGCCGCCCATGCTGAAGCCTTCTGCAAACACGCGGCCGTTGTCGATGCAGAACTTGCTCTTGATGTCGGTGACGAGGGCCTTGGTGAAATTGATGTCCTCACCGCCCTGGCTCTTCGAGCTGCCGGCGTCGCGCCAGGCGTTGCCGTTCCCCTGCGGAGCCACGAAGATCATGCTGCCCTCGGAGAGCCCCCATAGCCCGTAGTAGTTCTCGCTGGCGACGTTCTGAGCGGTGCCGTTCAGCCAGTGGTACGAGAACATCAGCTTGTAGGCTTTGTTGGCGTCGTAGTTGTCCGGCACCTTGAGGATGTACGAGCGGTTCGCGCCGCCGACGCTGATCATGTAGTTGCCGCTCTTCGGTGGTGCGGTCGTCGAGCCGCAG
>JALYWZ010000047.1 GCA_030852505.1 Myxococcota bacterium
CGCGTACACGGCGACCAGAGTCACCGTCATCGCCAGCACCGGTCCGACCAGCTCGCGCGCGGCGATCAGCGCGGCCTGGATCCGCGTTCTGCCTTCTCGCACGTGCCGTTCGACGTTTTCGACGACGACGATCGCGTCGTCCACGACCAGGCCGACCGCCAGCACGATCGCCAGGATCGTCAGCAAGTTCAGGCTGAAACCGGCCGCGTACATCACGATCGCGGCGCCCACCAGCGAGATCGGCATAGCCACCAGCGGCACCAGCGCCGTGCGGATCGAGCCCAAAAACAGGAACACCACGAGGCCCACGATCAGGACCGTCTCGCCCAGCGTCTTCGTGATCTCTTCGAGCGCGTCCTCCATGAACACGGTGGCGTCGTAGGCCATCTGCATGTCGATGTCGGCCGGCAGGGTCTTCCGGATCCGCTCCATCTCGGCGCGCAGCCGGTGCGCGACGTCGATCTCGTTCTCGCCGATCAGCGGCCAGACGCCCAGGTACACGGCCTCTTTCTGGCTGTACTTGGCGACCATGTCGGCTTCTTCGGCGCCGAGCTCGACCTTGGCCACGTCGCTGAGCCGCACGATCGCGCCGTTGCGCTCGGACACGATCAGATCGCGGAACTCTTCCGCCGAGCGCAGATCCGTGTTCGCGAGCAGGTTGACCTGCGTGATCTCGTTCTTGGTTCGGCCGACCGCGGCCAGGTAATTGTTGCGCTGCAGCGCCGAATACACGTCGCCCGGCGCGAGGCCCAGCGCGGCCAACCGCTCGGGGTCGATCCACACGCGCATCGCGATCTGCTGACCGCCCTCGAACGTGACCCGCTGCACGCCCGGCACGGTCGCGAGCTGCGGCTGCAGCGTTCTCAATAGCCAATCCGTGACCTCGGGGGCGCTGCGATCCTTGCTGGTAAAACTCAGATAAAACGAGGCATACGGCCGGTCCGCGCGCTGGATCTCGACCACGGGCGGCTCCGCCTCGGCGGGTAGCTCGCTCCGCACCTGCTGCAAGCGCGCCGTGACCTCGGCCAGCGCCGCGGTGCTGTCGTGGTTCAGCTTGAGCCGGACCGTGATCGTGCTCACGCCGGCGCGGCTGGTCGACTCGAGGTGATCCACACCGCTGATCGCGGACACGGCCCGCTCGATCGGCGTCGTCAGAAAGCCGCGCACCGTCTCGGCGCTGGCCCCGGTGTAGACGGTGGTGATCACCACCGACGAGCTCTCGATCTGCGGATACTGCTGGACGGGCAGGCTCTTCAGCGCGCGCGCGCCGACCAGGAGTATCACCAGGTTGACGACCAGCGCCAACACCGGGTGCTTGATGAACACATCAGTGAACGAGCGCATCGCCGCCCTCCACACGCAGGCCTTCCCGCAGCTTGAACGAGCCGGATGCCGCGATCTTCTCGCCTGGCTCGAGCCCCGACAGCACCACCACCGTTTCGCCGAGCACGGGGCCGGCCTCGAGCTTGCGTTCGTGCGCGCGCAGCGCACCCTTCGGATCGGCTGCGACGACCCAGGCGTGGTCGCCGTCTGGACCCTTGCGCAGCGCGCTCACGGGGATGACCACCGCCTTGCTCGACTCGCCGAGGCTCACGAGCACGCGCACCGAAGCGCCCGGTGCCGGACCGTTCGGCCCGCCTGCCAAGCGAGCTCGCACCGTCGCGCTGCGCGTCTCGGGGTCGACGCGCGCATCGATCGCGACGACCTCGGCGCTCAAGGTCTGCCCCTGGCTCGTCTTCACCTGAACGCTCGACCCGAGCCGCATCCCCGCGGCGACGCTCTGCGCCACCGAGAAGTCGATGTGCACCTCGTCCGAGACGCCTTGCAACGTCGTGAGCTCGGCGCCGACGTCCAGGTATTGCCCCGGGTGCACGTCGGACAGCCCGATTCTGGCCCGGAACGGCGCGCGGATCGTCTTCTTGGCGATCAGCGCGCGCAGCTTCGCGGTCTGGGCTTGCGCCACATCGCGTTGCGCGCGCACCTGGTCGACCTCGTCCTGGGTGGTGGCGCCGGCTTGCAAGAGCCGCTCCCGGCGCTCCGCCATCGTCTGGGCGAGCTTCGCCTGGGTTTCCAGGGCGCGCAGCTCGGCTCGCTCGACCGACGTGTCCAGCGCCACGAGCACGGCGCCGGCCTCGACGATCTGCCCCGGCTTGAGCGACGCGCGCGCGACCGTGCCGGAAACCTCGTTTTTCAGCGTGATCGAGCGCAGCGCCAGCACGGTGCCAATCGCCGTCGTGGTCGCCTGGTGCTCGCGCGACTCGGCCTCGGCGAGCACCACCCGCTCGACCGGCTCCGGCTGACTGGCAGCCGCTGCGGCCGCTTCCTGGGCCGTGCCCTCCTTCCAGGAAGCGAGCAACACGCCGCTTCCGAGCACGACCGCAAGCAACACGAAACCCGAGACCCCGCGACGCAGGGTCGAAAACGTCTTCGAACTCATGGCTGAAACCTTCTATCTGGCGTTCGATAGTTTGATGCTCATCAAACTGATGACAGCAGAGGGAATAGGGCGGCCCCACCCCAGCGCAAGTCGGTCACGGTAAAATTTTCGCCGAGCCGTTCAGGTGCCGAGCCCGGACACTCGACGCAGCAGCTCGGCCGCGTAGGCGGCCATCACATCCCGGCGGACTTCGTAGAACATGTACTGGCCTTCACGCCGCTCCTCGATCAGCCCGGCGCGCACGAGCTCTCGTATATGGTGCGACACCGTGCCTTTCGTAACCCCCGCCTCGGAGCACAATTTCTGGCACGGGCACTCGCGCTCCTTGCCGATCGATTCCAGCAGCGCCATCCGTCGCGGGTCGGCCACGGCCTTCGCGACCGCCTGGAACTGGCGGGGCGTCAGAGCGGGCTGCGAAGGGCGCGGGGGCACTGTCTAACCGCTATCGAACTAGCGGGCCGAACTGTCAAGCCATGCCCCTGTCCAGAGCGGGTTCCAGCTCCCTGGCGCGACATCCTGGTGCCGGGTAGCATTCGCGAACGATGGCGCACGCGGTCGATCCTCGCAGTCTCCTGGGTCCCCGGATGACCCTCGAAGACTGGGCTAATCTGCCCAAAGACGTGCCCGGTGAGCTCATCGACGATCGACTCGTGGAGGAGGAAGTGTCTGACTACGTGCACGAGGTGATTGTCGCGTTCCTGGCGCGCGTCCTCGGCAACTGGGGGGACGGAGCGGGGGCAATGGTCGCCACGTCGGACGCTCGATTTGCCGTGGCACGAGCTCGCGGGCGCAAGCCGGACCTCACGGTGTTCTTTGCAGGCCGTCGCCCGCCGAAGCGTGGCTTGGTCCAGATCCCGCCCGATCTGGCGGTCGAAGTGATCTCGGCTTCACCCGACGACGTCCGGCGCGATCGGGTGGAGAAACGCCAAGAGTACGCAGCGTTCGGCATCCCCTGGTACTGGATCGTCGATCCCGAGCGCCGGTCTATCGAGATCCACGAGCTCGCACCAGGAGGAGAATACCGCTTGGCAGCAGAGCTCACCACGGGGTCCCCCGTCGTTCCCGGTTGCCCGGGTCTCGTCCTCCCGATCGACACTTTGTGGGCGAAGCTGGACGAGCTCGGCGACTGAGCAACGAGCTCGGCGCCTAGCTCCGGACCACGGCGATGGTTCGCGAGCCCTGGACGCTCGGCGCCGCGTCCTCGCTGAACACCGACGGGTGCTCGAGCCACCAGCGCCGGGCTTGCTCATTGCCCCAGGGCTCGATCGTGCACGCCTCGAGCCGTTGCCGCAGCTCGGCCGCGCTCTGCGGACGCCGCTCCGGTTTCTTCTCCAGGCACGCGCGAACGATGGCCTCGAGCTCCACCGGCACGTTCACCCCGCGCGCTTCGAACGGCTCGGGTTCACGGTGCAGGTGCGCCCCGCACACTTCGACCAGCGACTGCCCGCGAAACACCTCGCCGCCCGCCAGCAGAAAGTAAGCGACCGCCCCGAGCGCATAGATATCCCCCCGGGCATCCACCGAGTCCGGCGCGGTGATCGACTCCGGAGCCATGTACAGGGGCGTCCCGATCAACGTGCTCGCCACCGACAGCCCCGCATCCCGCTCCACCGCGAGCTCCTTCACCAGCCCGAAATCCAAGAGCTTCAAGACATCGCACTCCCCGCCCTGCCGGCACAGCATCATGTTCGCCGGCTTGATATCGCGGTGGATCAGCCCGATCCCGTGCGCTTCCGCCAGCGCGCCGCAAGCCAGGCGCAAGATCCGCATCACTCTCGAGGGTGATTGTGGCCCATCGCTCTCCACGATGCGTTGCAGCGTCGCTCCGTCGAGCAGCTCCATCGCGTAATAGAAGACGCCGTCGTCCGTCCGGCCATAGTCGAACAGCGTGATCGTGTTCGGATGCGTCAGCCGCGCCGTGAGCTGCACCTCGCGCTCGAAGCGCGCGAGCTCCTTGTCGCTCGCGTGGTCCGGCCGGAGCAGCTTCAGCGCCGTCGGCCGCCGCATCATCCCGTGCCAGGCCCGGTACACCTCGCCCATCCCGCCCTCGCCGATCTTCCGCTCGAGCACGTACTGCCCGAGCCGCTTCGCCTCGCGCACCTGCCTGCGCAAGCCGAAGATCACCGTGGACACCACCGTACAGGTCGCGATCGTGAAACCCCAAACCATCAACAGCCCGGCCGGCAGCCACGGAAACGCCGCAGAATCCAGCGCTCGCAGCGTGAGCCCGCCGAGCCCGTCCGGAGTCACGAACGTGGGCGTCAAGATCGTCGGAGCACCGGCCAGCGCCGTGTAGAGCAGCGTCCGCCGCGGCGACGAAGGCACCAGCGCGGCCCGGATCGTGATCATCAGCGCCGACCCCACGAGCCCCAGACTCGAAAGGTAAGCGTCGGCCATCACCGCGCCCTCGCCGGTCGCCACCGCCTGGTCCCGCAAGAACCCGATCAACACGTAGCGCGGCAAGAACGACGAACTGCTGAAGAAAACCAGCAGCCCCACCACCTCGAGCGTCCTCAAAAAACGAACACTCGGCCGCCCCCGCAGCGCAAGCCGCCATAAAAGCCCCGCCTCCACCGCCAGCACGACATCGACGATCAGATCCGCCCCGATCGTCTTGAACGCGCTGAGCGAGCCCAACAAGCTCGCGCCCAGCATGAAGAAGCACAGCACCTTCCAGAACAGCGCCACCCGCGCCTGCAAGAAGGCCCGCGCCTCGTCGCTGTCCGCGTTGCTGTGCGGCGTCCTCTCAGGGAGCATCGCCGGGTCATAACCCGTCGAAGGTGCTCTGGTCATCCATGAGGCAGGCTGACAGCACGCGGGCATGCACGGCATCGAACGCAACGACCAAAGACGGCGAGACGTGACACATCGATTCATCGTCGGCGGCCGGCTGCCGACCAGTCCCGCGCGAGCCGCCTCCGCGGTGTGAGGGATCGGTAAGCTCGCAAAACCGCAAGGGATCTTGGCTAACGGGTTTACTGCGCATGCGCCCAGTGCTGAAGACTCGGCATGCGCAGTCAGTTGCGAGCGGTCAACGCGGGTTACGCGAAGCTGAGCGGACTCTTCGACGCTGGAGTGCAAGCCCGGGCTCTGCGATACGTCCACCACAGCGTCGAGCTCGTGTGCGATAGCGAGCAGCTCCTCACGGCGCGCGTGCGGGGAACGCACCTGTACCGAGCAGCCTTCGCGCGCTCGGGCGACACGCTGAGCTTCGGCTGCTCGTGTCCGTACTTCCTTGCCGCAAACGACGCGTGCAAGCATCTCTGGGCGGTCGTCGTGCACGCGACGGCAAGCCAGCTCGTCGAGCGTGCCGCGACGGCGAAGCGCTTCACGCCCACGTTACTCCCGTGGGTCACGGACGGAAGACTCCACCAACCCGATGACGACTTCGATGACGACGAAGACCTCGATGATGACGACGACGACGCCTTCGATGACGAACCGGACGAACCCGCGTCGAGCGCGCTCTCACGGACACTTCAGGCACAGCTCGATCGCTACGCGACGAAGCACGTCGCCCCGCGCGGCTGGCGCTCGCTCGACATCGTGCGGCCAGCACCCCAGCCCGCGCAGATCGAGCTCGTCTATTTGCTCGCTCCCAGCATGGAATGGCTGGAGCGCGGCACGGCTTCCATCGAGGTCTTGATCGGCCAGCGGCGGGTCCCGGAACCCGAACAAAGCTCCGATACGGTCCGCGCGCTCACGCCCGCTCTCTCGCTCGACCCGCGAGCGCTCGCCCACCCGGTCGACCGGCAACTCTACGCGATGCTGCAGGGCGTGCGCCTAGCACAGGTCGTTGAAGGGGCTTCGATCTACGGCTCGAACCGCGGCTATCGGCACGTCGTCGCCCTTTCCGGGTGGGCGCTCCGCCCCGCGCTCGAGCTCATCGCGGACACCGGGCGCGGCCACCTCGCTCCGCCCCGGCTCGCTCTGGACAAGTACGAGTCGTGGCACGAGTTCAAGCTCGGCTCGAAGACCCGCGGGCGCGGCCGAGCCGCCACGCCCATCGACTACAGCGCCTTCCTCGCCTGGCCCGTGCTCGAACGCGATGCGGGCGAGCCGTGGGAGCTCGAGCTGCGCCTCGAGTCTCGGCCCACCCGGCGCGCGCGGGCGGACGCCTATTCGGTCTCGCCCCGTCTCGTCCGCGGCGAGGAAAGCACCGCGCCCGAACGAGTCTCGCTCGCCGACGTCTCGGGCGCAGCGATCGTGGACAACCGCCTCACGGTGCTCGAGCCCCTCGATGCCCGCTGGCTCTCGAACCTGCAGCGAACGCCCGATCTCGTCGTCCCCGCTCCGGAGGTCCCCGAGTTCGCGAGCCTGGCGGTCGGCAAGGCCGGCGTCTCTCGCTTCGCGCTGCCGAGCGGCTACGACGTCGAAGAACCCTCCGAGCCACCGCTCAAGCGCCTCGATCTGCTGACTCCCAGCGCGCGCACGACCGACGGCGAAGTCTACTTCGAGTACGGCTCCGTACGCGTCCGCGCCCAAGAGCCCAGCAGGTTCGTGTTTCTGTCCGAGCAGCGCGTGCTCGCGCGCGATCTCGACTTCGAAGAGCGCGCGCTCGACGAGCTCTGGAGCGCGGGCTTGGCGGCCGTCGCCTCGCAGCCCCACGTGCGCATCCAGAACGACTCACTCGTCCCGACCGTTCACGCTCTCCTCGAGCAGGGTTGGCAGGTCTACGGCGAAGGCCGGCGCTACCGCTCTCTCGCCTCCTTCGACATCGAGTTCGAGAGCGGCGTCGACTGGTTCGGCCTCACTGGCCAAGCGCGCTTCGGAGACGGAGCCAACGTCCCCTTCCCCCGCTTGCTGCGCGCGCTCAAACAACAGCGCCACGTGGTCGAGCTCGGTGACGGCTCGCGGGGCCTCCTACCCGACGACTGGGCCGCCCGCTTCGGCCTGCTCGCCGAGCTCTCGTCCGACAAGAAAGACCAGCTCCGCTTCTCGGCACGCCAGCTCGGCCTCGTCGAGCTCCTGTGCGCCGCCGCCCCCGAAGCCTCGGGCCTCGAGGCCCTCCAGAGCCTTCGCCAGACGCTCGACCGCTTCCAGCACGTCGAGCCGCGCCGCGCCCCCGCTGACTTCCGCGGAGAGCTCCGCCAATACCAGGAAGCGGGCCTCGGCTGGCTCCACGCCGTCACCGACCTCGGCTTCGGTGCTTGCCTCGCCGACGACATGGGCCTCGGCAAAACCATCCAGGTCCTCGCTCACCTGTACGAGCTCCACCGCGCGCAGCCCGCCGCGTCGTCTCCCCGCCGCTCGCTCGTCGTCGTCCCCCGCTCACTGCTCGGCAACTGGCTCGCCGAGGCCCAACGCTTCGCCCCCGATCTGCGCGTGCATATCCACTGGGGTAAAGAACGGGGCAAGCCCGGCACCCGCTGGGGTGAAGGCGACGAAGCCGCCGAGCTCATCCTCACCACCTACGGAGCCTTACGCCTCGACATCGCCGAGCTCGCCAAACACACCTTCGAAGCCATCGTCCTCGACGAATCCCAGGCCATCAAGAACGAGAAAAGCGCCACCGCGCGGGCCGCCAAGCTGCTCCGTGGCCGCCGGCGCATCGCCATGAGCGGCACCCCCGTCGAAAACCACGTCGGCGAGCTGTGGTCCCTGTTCGAGTTCTTGAACCCAGGCCTGCTCGGAGAGCTGCCCGGCCTCGGAAACGCTCTCGGCCGCGCCCGCCCCAGCGAGCACGCTTGCCACCTGATCCGCCGAGCCGTCCGCCCCTTCATCCTGCGCCGCACCAAGCGCGAAGTCGCCAAAGACCTGCCAGACCGCATCGAGCAGACCCTCTACGTCGACCTCGAGAAGGACGAACGCGAGTACTACGACGAGCTCGCCCGCCACTACCGCGCCAGCATCGGCAAGAAACTCCGCGAGCTCGGCCCCGAGCGCTCCACGCCCCACGTCCTCGAAGCGCTTCTTCGCCTGCGACAGGCAGCGTGCCACCCCGGCCTCATCGACCGCAGCCGCGACCACGAGAGCAGCGCCAAAGTCGACCTCCTCCTCGAACAACTCCGCTCCGTCCGCGCCGAGGGCCACAAAGCCCTCGTCTTCTCCCAGTTCACCAGCCTCCTCGCCATCGTCCGGAGCCGCCTGGAACAAGAGCGCGTCCCCTTCGAGTACCTCGACGGCAAGACCACCGATCGCGCCGAACGCGTCAGCCGCTTCCAGACCGACGACTCCCTCAGCGTCTTTCTGATCAGCCTCAAAGCCGGCGGCGTCGGCCTCAACCTCACCGCCGCCGACTACGTCTTCATCCTCGACCCGTGGTGGAACCCGGCAGTCGAAGCCCAGGCCATCGACCGCGCCCACCGCATCGGCCAACAACGCACCGTCATCGCCTATCGCCTCCTCGCCCGCCACACCGTCGAAGAGCGCGTCGCAGAGCTACAGTCTCAGAAACGAGACCTCGTCGAGTCCTTGATGGGCGACAGCGCACTCTCGGCCAAGCTGACCCGCAGCGACCTCGAAGCACTGCTCGACCTCGGAGAGCGGTGAGTCGACACGCCCGCAGGAGCGCCTTCTCTAATCTTCGTCGTCCAGCCGCTCGAGCTCTTCGATGTCGGCCAGATCCTTGTGGCGCCCAGCGGACTTCTTGTTGGCGATGAGTGCGGACTTGCCGATGTAGGGGATGCGATAGCCGTCCAGGTCGAAGGTCTTCGAGCCTCGCAGCGCTTCGTCGAACGAAACGCCGCTGATCTTGGTGAGCACCTCGATCTTCAACGGCGCGATTCCAAACCGGTAGGCGGTACCCTCGCTTGCGAAGTGTTCGGCTGCAACAGCATGAGCATGCAGCGGTGCTCCGAACGCCTCGAGCGCCGCGAAGACTCGCTGCGAATTCTCGTGACTGGGTCTCACGAACACATCCATGTCGTCAGTTGCACGGACATGGCCGTAGAATGACCGCCCAACCGCCCACCAAGAGGAATTCGGCGTCCGCTTCGCGGAGCTCGATCAGGAGATCCGTGAAATCCCGTGGAAGCTTAGCCAAGCTTCGCACCGTCTACGAACGTTTCTCCCGGCCATTCCGCACGCGGCAGCTCCGAATGGGTGCCCCGAAGCGCTTGGTGGTGCTCGATCAGGCGCACAGCCGCCGCGAGCCTCTCTTCCGGTGTGCTGCGTGCGTACGGCGACGGCTTGCGCTCCCCGAGCGCCACGACCTCGACGGTCATGCGTGCCCGCCTTGCAGCGGCTCTCGCCTTCCGGGCGTCTCGCGTTGCGTCACTGCTCACCGCGGTACTCTACCACCCACTCCGCGGGACCGGTCCTCGCATCCCCTCCGCTGGAATCCGCGGTCGAGCCCCAGACGCTCGCCTCGCACACACCAGTCGCCCGCTGCTGCTAGACTGCCGCCGTGTCCCACGCCGCTCGATCCTTGGCTAGCTTCTCGGACTTGCTAGCCCTCGGTGACGTACCGGCGGAAGTGCTTCGGGGCGTACTCGTCTACAAGGCAGAGCCCTCCGCCGAGCACGGCGACAGCCAGCTCGCCCTCGGCGCCTTCTTGCGGCAGCACTTTCATCGCGCCCCAGGGCGTGGCGGACCTGGCGGTTGGTGGATCCTGACCGAGGTCGACGTGCAGCTCGGCCCCCACGACATCGTTCGGCCGGATGTCGCCGGGTGGCGTCGCGAGCGCACGCCCGAAAGACCCGCCGGGCGCCCCATCAGAGCGCGACCGCACTGGATCTGCGAAGTCCTCTCCGAGAGCAACGCCGCCACCGATCAAGTCGACAAGTTCCGCCCCTACGCCGAAGCCGGCATCCCCTTCTATTGGATCTGCGATCCCGGCCGACGCATCCTCACGGTCTACCGCCTGGTCGCCGACGGCTTCGCCGTGGCTCTGCAAGCCAAGGCCGGAGAGAACGCCACCGCGCCGCCGTTCGAGACAATTCCGCTGCGGCTCGGGATCTTGTTCGGCGAAGATCCGGACTGAAAGCGAGCCAACGCCACCGCTCAGGCGTGCAGTGCGACAAGCGCACACCGGCGAGCCCAATCGCACTGCGCGTTCGTTTGCAAAGATTCCTATTGCTCGGCTATCGCGCGCTTCCCTACCCTCTGGAGTTTCGGAGAAGGTCGGCCGACGCACGAGCAAGATCCCCGCATGGTTCGCACTCGGAAGCCCTCGAATACGCAGACACGGCTGATTCGCCTGTGCGAGCTCTTGCTTCAGCTGAGCCGCAGCAAATACGGCCTGACTGCTGATGAGCTCAAAGGGGCGGTGGCGGTTTCGCGGAGCACCTTCCATCGCGACCTGAGCGTCCTCCGGAGTGCCGGCGTCCCGATTGAGCTGCGTGGTGGTCGCTATCGCTTTCTGAACGCCTCCGAGTTCCCGTCGGTAGGTCCCAGTGCATTGCAAATTGCCTCCCTGCGTCTCGCGCGTCTGCAGCTGGCGCCTCTCGCCGGCACGCTGCTCCTTCAGGAATTCGATCGATGCCTGGGTTCGCTCCAGTCGTCCGGTGTCCAGTCACCACGGGGGCAGACCTCTTTCCACTTCGCGGAGACACTCAAGCCCGCGCCAGCGCCAAAGGTCCTTCGAACCATCGAAAAGGCTCTCGCCTCGGGGCGTCGGGTTTGCATCGCGTACCGGGCGGCGACGCGCGGCGGCGCGACCGGCCGAGTCCACATCGAGCCGTTGGTGGTGAGCGTGGCGGAGGCCGATCCCTACGTTCGAGCCTTCTGCATCGAGCGCAACGAGGAGCGCACGTACAAGCTGAGCCGCATCCAAGACGCCGAGCTGACGCGCGAGCGCGCGACCCATCGCCCCGCTCCGACGGCGGGCGACCCGTTCGCCGGCGCATTGAAAGCTTGGTCGGGCTCCCCTCACCCGATCGAAGTTCGTCTCGACGCGAACGTCGCGTGGCTCGCGCGTGAGTACCCCTTGCCTGGTCAGACCGAGCACCGCAACCAGGACGGCAGCGTCACGGTGCGCGCAACCGTGGCGGGCCTCGTGGAGGTCAGGTCTCGCATTTTGGCGTGGGGCGCCGCAGCCGAAGTCGTAAAACCCAAAGAGCTGCGCGAGACGGTGCGCGCCGAGCTAGCTGCCGCCCTCCGCAAGTACGACGGACCGGGGCCTGCCAAGGCGAGCCTCGAAAAATCGGAGCGGGCCGCCCGACGCAGTCTCAACAAAGGTGAGACCAGGGCGGGTTAACAGGGGGTTGATGAGCTCTTCAACTCAGAGGTGGGGCTGACGTGCGACCGCTCGTCGGGCTCGATTTCGACGGCGGGGCCTGGGCAGGGCCGAGTGCTCTGTCCGTTGGGCATGTCAGCCTGGGCCAACCGGTCTGGGGCCCGCTCCAGTTGCTACGAGACCTGGAGCTCCGGCTTGGCCTAGTTGGAAGGCCCGAGCCCGAGGTGGTTCGCGTGTCTCGCTGGCAGGCGCGGATGGCTGCCATCACCGAACAGGGCCGGTACTATTCGCGTTCGTTCGAGGTCGACCCGCTCGGCACTGCCGAAGCCGTGCTTCGCCTCCGCGACTCCTTGGTGGAAGCAGGGTGGGAGGGCGAGGCATTCGTGGACGGTGGCAGTCGCCTGACCGCCGTGCAGGAGCTGGAGCAGCTGAGTCATCCGGTGCTGCCACTTGGCGTGGCCGATCGCTTGGCCGCGGTCGACAGGACGCTCGCCGTCGCTCCGCGCCGGGTCTACGCCGAACTTACGCTCGCCGAGGCGTCAGAGCTGTGGTCGGCACGCTGGCAAAGCATATTTCGCTGCCTCGAACGCGGGGGCACCCCGCTCACGCGCTTCGCCGTACACCTGCCCGGAGCGGCCTCGGGCAGCGACCTCGCAGCGATCCAGGCCGTTCTGAGCAGCGCGCTGCAATCCTCGGAAGCACCCGCGATTCGGGGTGACGGTTCGCTGATCCACATCACCGGCGAGACCAGCTGGGAAGCCGCGTGCGCGGCAGCAGCCGTCGTCGCGCCATTGCGCTCCGAAGAGATCGTCGTGATTCGCAGCGGCGACCATGCGGCGCTGGACGGAGCACTTCTCGGCCACGGTCTCCGTACGCAAGGTCTCGTGTCGGCCACGCCTTGGCGCTCGGCAGTGCAAGTGCTGCCACTAGCGCTCGAGTTGGGTTTCGAACCCAAGGACCCGTACCACGTCCTGGAGTTGCTCACTCTCCCGGTGGGCCCCTTTCAGGGCCGGGTCGGTCATGAGCTCGCGAGAGCGCTCGGCGATGCCCCCGGCATTGGCGGCCGTCCCTGGGAGTCGGCAAAAGCCAAGCTCGGCGCTGACGACTCCCGAACAGACCGCGCAGCAAGCCTGAGGCTGGTGCAGGAATGGCTCGAAACCCGGGCCGCCGATCCGACAGAAGGCGCGTCCAAGGCCGCCCTGCTGGCCGTCGTAGCGAGAGTCCGAGCTTGGATTCTGTCGCGCATCGCTAAAGCACCTGAGGATATCCCGCTACTCAGCGCAGCTCAGCATTGCAGCGCCCTCTCGTCCGCGCTCTCCAGTGACCCACGGCAAACCTTGACCTTGGCGGAGGTGCGCAAGCTTCGAGCGTCCGTGCTCTCGGCCAGCGGCGCCGCCGAGGTCGCCCCGGAACAAGCCGGCAGGGTCGAGCACGTTGCTTCGGCCGCAGGGCTGTGGGCACCCCGGCGCGTCGTCGTCTGGTGGTCGTTCAATGACCAAGCTCCCCCTTCGCAACGGCCGCCTTGGAGAAAGCCAGAGCTCCTCGCCCTGAATCGCGCCGGGCTCGTCCTGCCGGATCCCCAACGCCGGCTCGCGGAGCACGCCGCCGCCGCCCGTCGCGCCCTCGCCTGCGCCACCGAACGCGTCGTGCTGGTGAGCGCCGGCAACGCCGCAGGTACTTCTCTCGGCACTCACCCGCTGTGGGACGAGATCGTCGCGCGCGCCGGCCTCGATGAACGCTCGGTCTCGAGGTTGACGGTGTCCTGTGC
>JALYWZ010000331.1 GCA_030852505.1 Myxococcota bacterium
CCCTCGATCCGACCCCCTCCGCCGAGCTGCTCGGGCGCGTGCGTGCCGCCCCGGGCCGAGCTCTGCACGCGCGCTCTGGTGGGGCGCCCCGCGAAGGAGACGCGATGATCGGCGCCGCGCGTGAACGAGACGACGCGACCTTCGACCAGGACGAGCGGGTTCGGGCCCGAGCGGAGCACGCGCAGCGGGTGGCGTTCCGAGCCGTCGGCACCGAGCGCGGTGGTCACGACCGAGCCGTGCGCTTCGACGCGCACCGAAAGCAGCTCGCCGTCGATCTCGACCTGATAGTCGCGGGTCTTGTCGGTCATCGCGTGAACGTCGAAAGCTCGGGCAACTCGGGCGGGCTCGTGCCGGGCACGGCGCTGCACACCACCGTGACCCGGCTCGGAGAGTAGAGGAATAGCGTGAACAGCCCGACCAAGATCGTGAATTCGTCGGGGCCTACCTGCACTTCCGACCAGCCTTTCGGGCAAATTCGCGAGAGCGTGTACGGCCCCTCGATTTCGACGGCGCCAAACAGGAAACTCGAATGCCAGCGGCGATCGTAGCCGGGGGCGGCCGTGCCGGGCGGTGTACCCGAGCGCAGCGTGGTCCCCGTACAGCCGAGGGACAGCACGAGAGCGGCGAGCGCTCCGTATCTCATCGCGCGGTTTCCTGCACGCACGCGATCTCGACGTGGTGGGGCAGGTAGAAACCGAGGGTCACGACGCTCCAAGCGTAGTCCCCGAAGGTTCGCGTGAGCTCGAGACTATCGGCCTGGCCGGACGCGCAGACGTCTCGAACGTCCACCGACCTTCCCGCGGCCAAGCCGAACACGTAGTGATCGACGCGGATGCGCGTGGCCGCACCGCTCGCGCAGCCGCCCGAAGTACACGCTGCCAACAGCAGGAGCAGCAGCCCCGGGCGCGAGACGCTCACGCTCGGGACGCTACCTTGAGTTATGCTCGGCCGGCAACGCGATGGCCGTCCGCTCCAAGCTGCCCCAAGTCGGAACCACGATTTTTACCGTGATGTCCGGCCTCGCCGAGAAAACCGGGTCCGTCAACCTGGGCCAGGGCTTCCCCGATTTCGACCCGCCCGAGCGGCTGCTCGCAGCGCTCGATCGTCACGCGCGTGGGGGAAAGAACCAATACGCGCCGATGGCCGGGCTCTTGCGCTTGCGTCAGGCGATCGCCCACAAGTTCGGGCGCGACTACGGCGCGGAGCCCGACCCCGAGCACGAGATCACCATCACCAGCGGCGCGACCGAAGCCATCTTCGACGTGATCGCGGCGCTGATCGGTCCGGGCGACGAGGCGGTCCTGCTCGATCCCTGCTTCGATTCGTACGAGCCGGCGGTGCTGTTGCAGGGCGGGCGCCCGGTCCACGTGCCGCTCGCGGCCGACTTCACTCCGGACTTCGAGCGCCTCGCGGCGGCCCTCACCGAGCGCACGCGGCTCGTGATCGTCAACTACCCGCACAACCCGAGCGGCGCGGTCCTCGCGCCCGAGCACCTCCAAACGCTGGCGCGCGTGCTCCGGGGCCGCGATGATGTCTACCTGATCTCGGACGAGGTCTACGAGCACATCGTGTTCGATGAAAAGCCGTTCCAGAGCGTGCTTCGAAGCCCCGAGCTCCGCGCGCGCTCGTTCGTGATCGGCTCGTTCGGCAAAGCGTTTCACGCCACGGGCTGGAAGGTGGGCTGGGTCGTCGCGCCACCCGAGCTCTCCGCCGAGCTCCGCAAGGTGCACCAGTTCGTGACCTTCGCCACCTCCACGCCGACCCAGCACGCGCTCGCCGACGTGCTCGAGCAGGAACCCGAGCACCTCCAGAGCCTGTCGCGCTTCTATCAAGACAAGCGCGACGAGTTCCGCGCGCTGCTCGCCGGATCGCGCTTTCAGCTCTTGCCCGTGGGCGGCACGTATTTCCAGCTCGCCGACTACTCCCAGCTGTCGTCGGAGGGCGATCTGGAGTTTGCGCGGCGTCTCGCGGTCGAGGCGCGGGTGGCCGTGATCCCGGTCTCGGCGCTGTCGGCGACACCGCTGGGGCGCCGGCTGATCCGCTTCTGCTTCGCCAAGAGCCGCGAAACTCTGGAGCTGGCAGCCGGGCGGCTGCTCGAGCTCGGGCGGCGCTAGAGCTCGGGCGTTTCGTTCGTCTCGGGGCGCTCGAGGCCGGCGAGCTCGAAGCCCCGAGGGCCCTGATCGTAGAGGTGCACGCGCAGCGGACCCTTCGCGAGCCCGTTCGCGATGTCGACGATCAGGTAGCGCTCGAGGCTCGAGCCTGTGCCGCCACCGGGTGAACGTGGCAGCGACAGGCAGAGCTCGCCGTTCGCCAAGGTTCGGAGCGGCGGCTCACCGAGCGGCGAGAGCCGCGCTCCGGCGTAGGTCCGCGCGGCGTAGTGGAAGCGCTTCGGATCGAATGCGCCGGAAGCGCGCGCCAGATCGCGCAGGCAGAGCTCCGAGCCGCTGACCGTCGCGTCCGCGAGCGGCGAAAGGCGCGTCAGATAGCGCTCCAGGATCGCGCGCCTTCGCGCCACGAGCGCGTCGAGCAGGATCCGAGCATGAGCGGGGTTCGTGAGGTTGCCGGAGGCGACGGCGGTCGAAAGCAAGCGCGGCGTGAAGCGCGCGATCAAGCGAGCAGCCCAGGCCCCGTCGCGCTCCGTCATCTCGTGGAAGGCGGGGTTCGGGTAACCCCCGCGCCAGGCAGCAGGCTCGAAGTCCCTGGCCGAAAAGTAGCCGAAGATCCGCGCGCGGTCGTCGATGCGCGCGCGATCCCAGGGCCGCTCGACGGCGCCGAGCGTCACGAAGTCTTCGGCGAGGTAGCCGAAGTCGAGGTAATAGGCATGGCCGAGCCGGCGCGACAGCGAGTCCCAGTCCCACTGGCTGCCGAAGCAATCGCCGAAGTCGAGGTACCAGTGGCGGACGTGGCCGGGCGTGGAGTCGGGGTCCTCCTCGTTGACCGCCATCCACGTGTTCATGGAGTTCTGCTCGCGAGCGTCGAAGTGATTGAGCCAGGCGGCGAACAGCCGCGCGCCGCGTAGCTCGCGCCGGTGCTCGTGGGGGATCACGTCGTTCGGATCGTCGTCGCGCACGCCGGCGTAGGTGAACGGGCCGATCGTGCGCCCCGGCAGCCAGCGCGAGGCCGACATGCGCACGAAGTCACCGCGCCGCGCGGCGTTACCGAGCACCGAGGTCAGCTTGGCATCGTCGAACGGCCGCTCGACGCCGCTGTTGTCGGCGAACTTCAGACCCGGCTTGAGCGAAAGCCATGAGGGGTGAACGTAGACCACCGAATCGCATGGCGTGTGATAGCCCGCGGCCCAGTAGAGCCGCGCGGCGATCGCGGCGGCGGCGGTGGCCCGCTCGGGCTCGCCGGCGATGTCCGCCTTGAGCATGAACTTGCCAGCACCCTTGGCGCGGATCCGAAACCCGGGGTTCGCGCCGTTCGGCTTGCCCTGATCGATCAACCAGTCACCCGCCGCCGTGGCGTTGGGATCGAGCGTGCCGCCGCCCTCGCAGGGTCCGCGCATCAGCTCGGCCTCGGTCATGCCGAAACGGCCGATCCGGTTCTCGAACCAGCTCGAGTCGGGCACCTCGTCCAGGTCGTTGGCGTTCTCGGCCTCGCGCGAGCCGGGCACGCTGAGCGCGCGGGACACGGGTAGAAAGACGGTGTTGTCGACCGCGTCCCAGGCGAACGGCGAGACGTACGTCTCCGGTACGCACAGCTGGTGGCCCGGCTCCTCGGGATCCGGTGAGCACTCCGTGTAGAACGGCACGGTGTCGTTGTCTTGCCAGACCGTGGGCCGCCCCTCGGGAAAGCGCACCACGCGATCGCTCGCACAACCCACGAGGGTGATGAGGCCCAGCCACAGGCCGCGGCTCCGAGCGCGGATTTGCTCAGAACGCATTGGTCGCCCCCAGCACGAATCGGAACGCGTCGAAGTGCGCGCCGTCCACGATCGGCGTCGTGCCGGTCCCGATCAAGAGCTCGAACGGGTGGTCACGCCGGCCGGCGCTACGGATGCCGAGCGCGAACGACAGCCGGTTGCGGTCGAGCGCGAAGTCCTCGAGGTGCTCGCCGTACACGTTGCCGAAGTCGATCTGCATCGAGCCGTCCAGAAAGGCCCAGATCGGCCAGTCGTAGCCGAGGCGCGCGCCGACCGTGCTGCGATCGGTCAGCCGCCCCTCGAGGAAGCCGCGCATCGGTTGCTCGCCGCCGAGCTGCACTTCTTCCGTGAACGGGACGGGCGCCGAGCCCGCGCCGAGCGGATCGACGAAGGTTGCCCCCAGGGACAGGCTGAGCACGCGGTTCTCGTCGGTGAGATCCCAGAACGCGCTCAGCGCGGTGCGGTAGCGCACGAACTCGCGCGCGCTCTCCCCAGCCAGGCGGCTCGCGTGCTCGCCCCGGAACATGGCGCGAAAGCCCGAGCCCGGAGCGGGGCGCGGTTGCCGCGTGTCGAGCTCGACGCTCAGGCCCTGGCGCAGGATGCTGTAACCCTCGTCGAAGCCGCTCGGCAAGGCGTACGCGCCCTGGACGACGCGGCTGGCGATGCCGGGATCGTCGCAGCACGAGCCGCTCTCGAAGGTCACGCGCCGGACCCCGACGAAGCCGTGGAACCAGCCGAACGCCGAGAGCTGGCGCCACAGCCCGGCCTCCGCCTCGAAGCGGTTGGCCGAGTAGCGGGCGCGGTTTTCGTCGCGCGAGTCCCAGCCGCGCCCGGCATACAGGTAGTCCGGGCGAGAAAGTGCCAGGAACCGCTGCTCGAGCTGGGTGCGCGAGTCGAGCTCGATCCGATCGGCGAATGCCGCCTTCAGCCAGTCCGTGCCGCCCGTGGCCGCGTGCAGGCGCAGATCGTGACCCTTGAAGCCCGCGTCGTCCCAGAAGAAATACACGCCGACGCTCGGCCGGAGCCCGAAGTCGAACAACGCCGTCGGCACGATGCCGCCGTTGCGGTCGGGACCGAAGGTGAAGAAGTCGAGGAGCAGCGTCTGAATGTTGGCGCGCTCGGCTTCCGTGGTGACCCAGCCGAGCGGGCGGCGGATCACGAATTCGCTGACCGCCCAGAGCGGGAACAACACCACGCGCGGCACCCACAGCGCGCCGGAAGGGCCTGACGGCTCGGACGGTCGGCTGTCGTAGTCCGGCGGGACGCGCGGCTGGTCCTCGGTCGGCGTCCTGGGTGCCGGCTCTGGCCGCTTGCCGCCGTTGCCTGCTGGATCCGGCGCGGCGGCCGAAACCAGGGGTGACGCCAGGAGCAGAGCCATCGACAGGCCGAGTCCTCGCGCGGTCGCCATCCGGGCCGGTCCTATCACGAAATCAGCCCATCGAGCGTTTCAGTTCCTCGACCAGCTCCTTGCTCGGGCGGCGCTCGACGGGCTTGCGAGGCGGGTCGCGAGAGAGCCGCTTCACGAGCTCGGTGCGGATCGTGTCCGGCAGCACGTTTTCCAGGTATTCGAGCGCGGTGCCTCGCAGCTTCGGGTCGTTGCCCGCCAGAGCGCGGACGGCCAGGTCGAGCGCCTCGCGATCCAGCGCCAGGCCGAGCAGCGTGAAGATGTGCTCGATCCCGCGGTGAAAGGCCAAACCGGGCCCGCGCGTCGGGGCTTGCTCGTCGTCGAGCGCGTCCGGATGGAAGCAGGCTTCGTCGTTGGCATCGAGCGACAGCTCGCGCTCCGCGGCTTCGTAGACCAGGCGGCGCGGAGGCCTGAGCTCCGGTCGTTGTTCGACCACACGCAACAACGCCACCGCGCTGCGCTGCCGCACGTCGAACTCGGGATCGAAGAGCCCGTCGGACAGGCCGCGCGCCGCGCGCGACGACGCCACCGAGCGCAGCACCCGCGGAATGCGCCGCCGTAGCTTGAGCGGTTGCTCCGGATCGAGCAGCACGTCGACCAGCTGCCCCGCCGAGCGCTCCGCCACGCCGAGCAGGGC
>JALYWZ010001088.1 GCA_030852505.1 Myxococcota bacterium
CACCTCGGCGTTCACCTGCGGGCACGCCAGGTAAATCTCGGGCACGCCGGCGACGGCCGCCGGCACCGCGCACATCAGCACGCTGGACGGGTAGAGCGCCTTGCCGCCCGGCGCATACACTCCGACGCGGGCGAGGGGAGTGGCGCGGCTGGCGAGGCGAACTCCGCCGCTCTCGGTCTCGAAGCCGCCGAGATGATCGCGCTGCTGCTCGTGGTAGCGGCGGATCCGCGACGCGGCGAGCTCGAGCGCCTCGCGCACCTTCGGGTCCAAGCTCGCGAGCGCTTGCTTGCCGCCATAGTCGCGCACGAACCAGCGCTCGGGGCGGCGTTTCTCGAAGCGCTCCACGTAGCGCCCGAGCGCGGCGTCACCCTCGCGCCGCACGGCGTCGACGATCTCTTTCACGGCAGGCTCGATGCGATCGAGATCGGTCTGGCCGCGCTTGGCGAGCTCGGCGAGGGCGGACTCGAACTCGGGAGTGCCCTCGACGACGGTGCGTAGCTTGGACGTCATGTCCAGTGTCCGGCTTTGAGCGCGGCTGGGTCGTACTCGCGGATGCGCGGACCGAGCGACTCGCGGAACACCTGCTCGTCGTCCATGTCGACGTTCTCTTCCGGGAAGCCCTTCGCGACTTCCATGCCCACCGCGAGGATCCTGAGGAACATCGCGAAGCTCGAGGCACAGAGCCGCGGCTTCCATTGCTCCGTGCCGGTCATCGCCGTGTACACGGGACAGTCGCCCTCGGCGTCGGGGCTCGAGGTGTCGAGGAAGTAGGGATCACCCAGAAGAGTGCTGTGGCCGATCACGACCCAGCTCGAGCGCCAGCCGTTGGTCGCCTCTTTTTGCTCCGCAGCCAGGCCTTCCGCGGACAACAGCCGGACGCGCTCGGCGGGCGTGCGCGTCTCGACGTCGAGCGGGTCACACGCGAGCAAGAACTCGCGGTAACGGCGCGGGATCCTGAGCTTGCCTCGGAGCGACTCGACCAGTGCGGCGTCGGCGTTGCCGAAGCGGACGGCGACGCGCCTCACTTCGAAAGCCTTCTTCAGGGCAGCTATCGATTCAGCCAGATCGCTATCCAAGTCTTGCCGACCCTTTCGCAGGGACCGGGATTTCTTGCCCGAGCCGGGGCAAGACGCAAGCCCCAGATCAATCCCGCGGCGCTCTTCGGCTCAGAACCGGTAGCTGATCTGTGGTCCGAACGACCAGGCGAGCGCGGGTTCCGAGCTGCGCTCCCGGGTCAAGCCGGCAGCGTAGGACCGCACGCCCCCGCCCAGCCCGAGCGCCAGGTGAGGATTGGTCGGGTACCATTCGACGCCCAGGCGGCCCCCGAAGTACGGGTTTAGCTCGTTCGCGTCCAGGTAACCGTAGACGCCGAGCACGTCCTCGCTGACGCGGGAAAAGCCCAGGCTACCCTCGGCGAACGCGCCGATGCTGGTCCCGAAGCCGACCGTGAAGCGGGCACCGGCCCCGAAGTTGTACAGGTGATAGGCCCGCGGCGGCGGCGGGGTGCGCGCGTAGCTGGTGTTGGAGACGGTCAGCTCGCCTTCCACGAAGATCAGCGCGAAGCGCAGCGGCTCGAAGCCGACCTTCAAGGAAAAGGTCGGCGCCACGGGCGAGATGTTCTTGAGGGTGCCGAGGTGACCGCTGGCCGAGAGCCCCGACTCGACGAACACGCCGTGGTGGCGCGGCGGAGGCGGTGGCGCTTCGGCATCGTCCGCGAGGTCCTGGTCGAGCGGGGTCGTGTCGCCGCTCGGGCGCTCGAGCCAGCCCTCGATTTCGTCCGGCTTCAGCGTGCGCCGCTCCGGCTCGGCAGCGGACGCGAGCGTCGAAATACAGAGTACGAGCAGAGCCCCGAGCGTGATTCGGCAGAGCCGCACTCCGCCGAGATTAGCCGAAACTCAGGCTTCGCGGCGCTTCTTCTTCGCCTTCGCGCCCTTGCCGAGCGCGGGGACGACCGGCGCGGGCGGACGCTCGCGTTCGCGCGGAGAAGACTGCTTCTCTTTCTCGTGCTGGGGCTCGTGCTTGGGCTCGTGCTTGGGCTCCGACTTTGCCTCGGGCTTCGGCGGCTCTGCTTCCGGCTCCTCGGCGACCAGCGGTTTCGGCGCTTCTTTTACGACGAAAGGCTTGGGTGGCGC
>JALYWZ010001089.1 GCA_030852505.1 Myxococcota bacterium
TGCTCGAGCTCTGGGCGCGCGTGTTGCTCGAAGTTCCCAAATCCCGGCTCTTCCTGCATGCCGACGACCACGCGCGGGAGCGGCTGCAACGGACCCTCGCACGGGCCGGGGTCGGACCGGAAAGCGTCGAGCTCGGTGGCCGGGTTTCGCGAGTCGAGTACCTCCGGCGTTACCAGCGCATCGACATCGGGCTCGACCCCTTTCCGTTCAACGGCGGAACGACGACGCTCGACGCTGCCTGGATGGGCGTGCCGGTCGTCACCTTGAGCGGTGAATCGGCGCTGCAGCGCGCGGGCACCAGCATTGCTACCAATCTCCGTCTGCCGGAGCTCATCGCGCACACGCCGGAGGGTTTCGTGGAGGCGGCGGCGCGCCTGGCGGGCGACCTGGCTCGTCTTTCCGAGCTGCGCGCGGGGCTACGATCCCGGCTCGAAGCTTCAGCGCTCGGCGACGCCCCTCGCTTCGCTCGGCATCTGGAGGCCGCGTACCGCTCCGCTTGGCGGCGCTACTGTGGCGAGGCCGACCATTCGACGATTTCGTCGGCCAGCACGTGACCGGTGGAGGTTTGATCCTGCACCGTGAGCAGCGCGGATTTCCCGCGTAAGTCGCGCACGTTCCAGACCCGCCTGCCGAGCCAGGCGCTGTCGCAGCCGGTCGCCGAGCGCACCGGCTCGCCGTCTATGACCAGCTCGACGCGCGCCCAATCCGGGTCCTTCGTGCCTCCGACGAGCAGCACGAGCGCATCACCCTCAAGGGTGAATTGTGCCGAGCGGATCCTGCCGCGCGCGGCGTTGCCGGTCTCGGGGTCGAAGGAGTTCACGCGACGACCGAGCGTCGGGTACGGCACGTCCTGCCCCGCGCGTAGGGCCGGGTCGAGCCAGGTCGCCGTGTTGCCGCGCACCACCCACGGGGCTTGCGTGGGCTCGAAGCCGAGCTCCCGCACCTTGCGAAAGCCGCGGCGCGAGGGCTCGGAAGCGTCGAGTAGCAGCGGCTCGACGCCGGCGAGCGATGGTTCCTTCGCGACCGCGGCGCGCACGATCTCCTCGCGGAGCGCCGGGTTCCGGTTCTTCGAGAAGTAGTACTCCTCGAAGAAGAACAGGTCGCACCACAGGTCCGCCTCGCTGCCGCTCGCGAGCTCGGCGAGCTGCCGCCGCGCGTAGCGCGGAAAGTCCGCGACCTGCGTGCGCTCGGGGAAGCTCGCCAGCAAATCGGGATCGTAGCGGGGCAAGAAGAAGCGACCGTGGGCGACGTTGACGGCGGTGGTCTTCTCGTACGGCGTCGGAAACACCGGCATCTCGGACAGCTCGACGCCGGCCTCGAGCAGGAGCCCGGGGGACGCGGTCTTTTCGTGGCCGGGCCGGCCGCGCTGCTTGAGCGGCAGGTGCGCCACGCTGCGGCTCGTGAGGCCGCGTAGATCGAAGACCGGGATCTTCGCGTAGTAGCCGGCCATGCCGATCGAGAAGATCGCGGTCTTCGGCGCGTAGCCGCGCGCGGCGAAGTCGCGGAACAGCCCCTGGCCGAGCAGGTAGCCGTAGGCCGCCGAGGCCATGGTCTCGAAATCGGAGATCGGCGAGAACGTGCGTTCGTCGGCCACACCGTGATCGATTTCCCCCGCCTTGACGATCGCGACCGGAAAGAACGCCGGAGTAGCGAGCACCACCAGCGCTGGGGCCAGAAGCTTTCGTCCGCGGTAGAGCAGCCAGCGCAGCCCGATGTCGGCGAGCAGATAAAAGAGCGGCAGCGCCGGCACGAAGAAGCGACCGAGCATGAAGTCGCCGCCAACCTTGATCACGTAAGCCGGGTACAGCACGAGCACGATCAGCGAGTAGCGGCCGACGAGCGAGCGGCGAGCGCGGTACGCGCCGAACACCACCAGCGGGACGAGCGCCCACAGCGCCGAACCGAAGAACGTGAGCGCCGAGTAGCGCAACCCCTGCTCGAGGTGCAGGCTGCTCGCCGACTTCGCGTAGAACGTGTTCGGCATCAGATCGCCGTAATACGCGTAGCGCCAGGCGAAATACGGCAGGAACGAGACGGCGAAGGGGATCGCGTACCGAACCAGCTTTTGCCAGCGGTCGCGCTCGAAGAACAGCGCCGCCGCGAGCGCGACGTAGAAGATCCCGTGATCGG
>JALYWZ010000332.1 GCA_030852505.1 Myxococcota bacterium
CGCGCGTCGCAGAGCGCCGCGAACTCGTCCCGCCCGGCCTTGCCTCCCGTCAGCAGCGCGAGCGTGGAGCGCGCGCGTTCCTCGCTGAGCTTCTGATTGAAGTCTTCACTGGCCGCGGTGTCCGTGTGCCCTGCCACCAGCAGCTTCTTCCCGCGATTCTCCTGGTTGAAGCGCAGCGCCGTCGCGAAAGCCGACGCCGAGGTCGGCCGCTCCGCCTCATCGGTCTGCGACGCCGGCCGCTCCCCCTCTGGCAACACCACGGCGCTGTTGGTTCGGAAATGAGTGGCGGCGAGCTCGACGAAGCGGACCTTGGGTCCCGAGACCTCCCCCGCGGTAAAGTCTTGAATCAGCCGCGCTCGCTTGCGCCACTCGGGATACTGCGGCGTGCCGGCCTTGGAGTTCGACCCGGGAGGCGGGGGAACGATGCCAAACTCGGGATCGAAGAAGAAGAGCTCGACGCGGCGATCGCCCGGGTCACGCTTTCCGTTCTCGGGGGCGCTCTCGAGGCTCTGTCCAGACCCGTCCAACGGGAAGTGCTCACCGCAGCCGTGCGGCGTGGCCTCGATCGCGATGCCCGCGTCGTCGAGCGACGCGCCGTCGAGCTTCAGATACTCGGTGACGAGCTGGCGACGCGTCTCGGGTCCCGCCTTGCCGTCCACTTGGAGCCCGCGTGTGCGCTGAAACCACATGACCGCGTCCTCGCCGTTCGGCTTCGCGCCGAAGCCCGGCATCGACATCAGCATCATGCGATCTTCGGCCTTACCCCAGCGCTTCTCTTTGGGAACGCCTGCTTCGTAGAAGCCGAGCCAGGCGTCGACGTCGTCTTTCAGAAAAGCGATAATCGACTTCGCGCGCTCCAGCGAGAGCCGATCGTTCAACGACTCGTCGCCGGCCGTGTCCGCGTGACCCACGACCAGCAGCTTGCACGGCGTGTTCTCGAAGAACGTCTTGCGGATACCGCGAATCTGGTGAAGCGCGGTCGGAAGCACGAAGGCCTTGTTGGTGTTGAAGAAGAAATGCAGCCTGGAAAGGCTCACGAACGGCACGGCCCCGAGCATGCGCCGCTCGGGCTCGGATGCGTTCACCGGCAATACCAAGAGAGGCGTCGTGTAGGTGTCGGTTGCCTGCTCCGCGCCGTCGAAGACGTCTACCTCCAGAGTGAGCCTGTAGTCGCCCGGAAACACCTGGTCGTGAAGCAACCGCCCGAGCTCGTCCGTGGTGCCGGAAAACGTCTCGGGACCGTCGATGCGGTATCGACGATTCTGGTGTCGAACGCGGTCTCGTCGATCCAGCGGACCTCGAAGAACGTCTCGGCGCGCTCGCGCGGGCGAGGCGGCAGCGACGGTAGCTTGGGCGCCACGCTGTCGGGACGCTCTTTCGGGCGAGGATCCTGCTCGCGCTCGACGACCACGCGACCTCTCGACAGCTCTGCCTCCAATCGTCGCAAGAGCTCGTCTATCTGCAGCTGGCGGATAGGCTCGTTCTCCGCGATCTTCTCGAACGCGAGGGCGTCGCCGAGCGCACGACTCAAGCGGTGGACGAGCTCGAGCACCGCGCTGTTCCGCCGCTCGAGGCCGACCCGAACTTCCACGAGCGCAGCTTGCGCGACCGCCGCCTGCTCGGGGCTGGGACGCCGAGCCGCTTCTTCAACCCGGAAGCTCAGCGACTCGAAGATGGTACGAAGCCTGTGCCGTTCCGCCACGACACTCCCTTGGTTAGCAAAGCGGCCACTCACCGCCAATGGCCCGGGTGAGCGACGCACCCGGCCACCTGCCTACAGCCAAACCAGGAAGTAGGCCGTCTCGCCGTCGCGCTCGATGGTCTTGCCGAAGACGACCTTGCCGTCGGCGGAGACGTCCAGCGCCTCGCTGAATTCGTAGGAGTCTCCGTGGTCGTCAACGCGCGAGAGCTCTTTGCGCAGGCTTCGCACCTTGCCGTCGCGGCTCCAGAGCACGGCCTCGCCGCTCTTGCCGACGGCGAGGCTTCCATCAGGCGTCAGCGCGTTGACGGCGTTGTCCTCGCCCGGCGCGAGCAGCTCGAGCGCCGTCGGAACGCCGTCGATCCAGAGCAGCGGCGTCCAGTCCGAGCGCTCGAAATTGCTGCTCCGCCCCGCGATCACGGAGCCGTCGGCGCTGACGTCGCGGGCTTGAGAGCGGTTGTCTCCGCTCGGCAGCTCGAGGACCTTCGCAGCGCCGTCAGCGGTCCAGCGGAAGGCGCGTTCGCCGCTCTCGCCGACGACGATCCGGCCGTCCGCGCTGACGGCGAGGGCCGAGCTTTGCTCTTCGTCGCCTAGCGCACCGAGGTCGACCTGTCCGGTCTCGCGCGACCACAGGAAGCCGTGGATGTAGTCGGGGCGCGACAGGAAGTTACCGACGACGAAACGCAAATCAGGGCTCATCGCCGTGAGCGTGCCGGTCGCCTCCGGGTGCTCGATGACGCGGTCGCGCCAGAGGAACGGCGCGTGCCCGTCATTTTCCGTCGAGGTACCGCCGAAGCTGCGCGAGTCCGCGCCAGCGGCGTGGAGGTAAGCGTCGCCTAGCGGTGCCGGATCGAGCGGCCGCACGCCGCGCTCGTACGTCCACACCACCGGCGCGATGTGCGTGTTCACGCCGTCGTCGAACCGCGCAATGCCAGCTACGGCGACCCCGTCCGAGCTCAGCGCGCTCCACTCGGTGCTGAACGAACCCGGCATGTCTCCGAGCAGCTCGAAGTGGAACGGCGGCTCGCTGCGCGGGGGCGGCTCCGTCATCGGTGACGGGTCCATGCCCGGAGGCGAATGCTCGGGTGCTGACTCGCCGTCCTCAGTCTCGTCGACGGCATCGAGCTCGAGCCCGCTGCGACTGCATCCGGACAGCGCGACCGGTAACAGCGCGACTGCGAGACACAGCGAAGACTTCAGCATGAGGCTCAGCCTTTCTTCGGGCCTTCGTCGTACGAGCGAGGGCGGTACTTCTTCTGAACGCCGCCGTGATCTTTACCGTAATACACGATGTCGTTGGCGAGAAAGGCCAGCCACGAGCCAGGGAATTGTTGAGACAGCTGGATCAGCTCGGCCTTGCGGGGCTCGATTCCGTTTTGGTCCCACAGGCACTGCAGCGCCAGCGCGATCAGGTTCGGGTCGTTCGGTGCGAGCAAGAAGCCGCGCCGGTAGTACGGCCAGGCTTCATTGATGCGCTTCAGACGGCACAGCGTATCGCCGTAGTAAATCTGCGCCATCGGCCACTCGGGAGCGATCTCCATCGCCCGCGCGTTGGCGGCGAGGCGCTCGTCGAGCTTGCCGCGCGCCCCGACCATCACCGAGTAATTCAGATGCGCCTTGGCGCTGTCGGGCGCGGCTTCGCGCGTGGCCTTCCAGAACGCGAGATCGTCCGTGTAATCGAGGGCGTGCTTGCGCGCGGCGATCATCTGCACCGCGAAGAAGGCGAGCACGATCCGTGCGCCGATCCGACGGCGTCCCGCGTCGAGCAGCCAGGCCGCGACGACAGACAGGCACAGCGCGGAGCCCACCACCGGCAGGTACCAGAAGCGCTCGGCGCGCACGGTCGGCAAGAGCAGCACGAAATTCGCGTGCGGAGCATAGGCCACCGGCAACCACAGCGCGCCGATCGCCACGGCCCGCGTCAAGCCCAGCTTGCGCGCTTCGACGTCGTCTGGAGCAGTATCGGCCGGCCGCCGCCAATCGAGGATCAGCGACCGGACGAACGCTGCCACGCCGAGCAGGGGCAACCCGATCAGCGAGAGCGCGCCGACGATGCTCTCCGGGAACACCAGCCGCTTCGGAATCGGCTCGGCCGCGAACGAGTAATCGCCGCTCAGGGACCAGGGAAACAACACCTGACCCAGACCTCGCGCGAACACGCGCAGCGCGCCCGCGATGCGGTGCGCCGGGTCGGCGTTGACGAGCGGGTTGTTGATCGGATCGCTCGGCAAATCCGGCTGCCGAAACCAGCGCAGGAACGCATGGAATCCGCGCACGAGCGGCGAGGCGTCGGGAGCCAGGGCGTGCAGCGCCTCTTTCGCGGCGTTGACCGGGAAGAAGCGGCGCCGGAGCTCGGTGTAGAACACGAGCGCGAGCAAGGCCGCGGCAAAGGCCAAGATCGCGCGCGGCACGCGGAAACCACGGTGCCAGGCGGGTGAGCCGACCAGCGCCGCCCAGGCCACGAGCGGCACGCCGACGATCGCGCTCTCCTTCGAGAACAGGCCGAACCCGAGCCCGAGGAACACGCCGAACGGCATGGCCCAGATCGGCAAGCGCAGCGCCGTGAGCGCCAGCAGCACGCCGAGCCCGCCGAGCACGTCCGCGATCCCGACCACGCCCGTAACGGCCTCGGTGATCACCGCGCTCGCCACGAACACGGCGCCCGCGAGCCAGCTCGTCCGGCGGTCGCGCGTCAGCGACAACATCAGGCCGGCGACCAGCGTCGCGTTCAGCGCGTGCCCCACCACGTTGACCCAGTGGTGCAAAAACGGCAGCTTGCTCAGGTTCCAGAGTAGCCGCCAGATGATGTTCGGAATCGGCCGGTAGGAGCCGATGCTGCGATCGGGCGGCAGCCCCCAGAAGTCGCGCTTCCACACGTCCCAGAACCGAACCTCGCCGCCGTTGACGTACGGGTTCGCGAGCAACGCCTCCTGCTCGTCGAAGATGTAGTTCGAGAGCGGGCTACGAACGAACAGCAGCGCGGCGGCGATCAGCGCCGGCGTCAGCGCAACCCAGAAGGTAGGGTCCTGGTCTCGGAAATAGGCGCGTACCGCGGCCACCGCCGCTCGCAGGCGCGCCTTGAACGGGTTCGGCGGGGCTCCCTCGCCGGACGGGTCGACGCTCGGATTGGCCACGTTTTCAGACGGAGTCCGCACTCGGTAGCGCGACCGACGAGCGGGCGGAAGCAGAAATCGGCGAGGGCGCACGGCGCGCGCATTCCCGCGGCCGGTGGTAACGTCGCGCCTCCCATGCCCGCCCCGCCCCGCTTCGACGGCTGCGACGTCGTGGAGACGCTCCACGCCGGTGCCATCTCCGAGCTGTACCGCGGGGTTCAGCGGCCACTCGGCCGTCCGGTACTGATCAAGGCCATCGGCGCGAGCATCTTGCCGTCGTCGCCGTTCGCCGCGTCGCTCGAACGCGAGGCTCGCCTGCTCGCGGAGCTCGATCATCCGAACATCGTCGAGGTCTACGACTTCGTCCGCAAAGACGACCGGATGTGGATGGTGCTCGAGCACGTCGACGGCTGGACGCTCTCGGAGGTGCTGTCGCGAGTCGGGCGTTTGCCGCAGGAAGCCGCGATCGCGGTGGCGCTCGAGGTCGCTCGCGCGCTCGCCCACGCCCACGAGAAAGGCATTTCCCACCGCGACGTGCAGCCGCGCAACATCGTGCTGTCGCGCCGCGGCGAGGTGAAGCTCGTAAACTTCTCGGTGGCCTCGACCGAGCGGCTGGAGACGGCGCCGGAGCTGTTGGACGGCGGAGCGAGCTACGCGGGCCCGTCGTACATGTCGCCGGAGCAGATCCTCGGCGAGCCACCGGATCCGCGCAGCGATCTGTTTTCACTCGGCGTCGTCTTGTACGAGATGTTGGCGGGCGAGCGTCCGTTCAAGGCGCCGGACGAGCGCAACGAAGCGCTGCGTATCCGCAGCGAGCCACCGCCGCCACTCGGGCGCCGCGTCTCCGGGCTGTTGCCGGCGCTCGAGCGCGTGGTGCTGCGCTGCCTGGAAAAGATGCCGAGCGATCGCTTCGACAACGCCGCCGAGCTGTGCGAGGCGCTCGAGGGACCTGCTCGCGAGCTGTCCGCGTTGCACACGCAGCGTGCCTTGCTGAACGCGCTCAGCCGCGCCGGGCTCGTCACCGTCGAGGCCAAGAGCAAGTCGCCCGAGCGCGTCTTGTCGGCCGCGCCGCGCGTGCG
>JALYWZ010000333.1 GCA_030852505.1 Myxococcota bacterium
CCTCGAGCGAAGCCGGCGCGCCCAGCACCGATGCCGGCGCAGCCAGCACCGATGCCGGAGCCGGCGGCGCGGGCTGATCGCTAGCTCGAGCGACGGCGGCGGAAGCCGAAGGTCACGAGCGCGGCCGCCGTGACCGCGAGCACCCAGGCTCCGCCGTTTTTCGCCGGAGCTTTGGCGATGTGCGCGCCGCAGCCGTACTCGGGGCCGCAGATGCGGGCGTCGCCGGGCTTGTTGGGGTCCATGCCCTTCTTGAGCTCGTCGTAAGCGCCGGTCCCGTCGCCGTCCACGTCGGCGTTGTCGGGCACGAGATCCGGCATCCGTAGGGGCAGGGTGTCTGCCGTGCCAGCCTTGATCTTGCCGAGAACAGTGCGCAGCGAACCCTCGTTCATGCCGGTGACCCCCGAGAACGCCAGGGCCTGACCGAACAATTGACCCTGCAATGCAGTTCCCGATTGGCCGGGGTTCGTCGAGTGACACAGCGTGCACGTGGGCACGCAGAGCATGTCGAACTCCTCCGCGATGACCGAGGGGTACGTCTGCGAGGCCTGGACGGGCGCCGAGACGAAGCTCGCGACCGCGAAACCTAAGCCGAACGCGAGTTGACGAGCAGAGCGGATCATCGGTCGCACGCGAGCCTCACAGATAGACATGGAGCTGCCCCAGAATTTGCATCGGTTCTTCCTGGCGGAACATGGCATCGACGCGGAAGTCGAAGTGCGGAGCGAAGAACCATTGGGCTCCCGCCCAGTATCCCATCTGCAGCTCGCCGGTGCCCGGAAGCCGCTCTTGTTCGACGAACGCGGTGCCGACGAGTGTGCGCGGGTTCGACGGGTAGCTGGTGTTGGCGCCCTCGACCGTGCCGATCAGGTGCAGGCCCTGCGCGAACTCGAAATCGAGCTGCAAGAGCCCGGTGTAGCCGAGCTCCTTGCGTGAGCGCGCCACCATGTCGACCTCGCCGAGCACTGCCAGCATTTCCCCGACGCCGGCGCGGAAGAAGGCGCCGTGCGCCTGGCGCGTCGTCGAGCGGTTGTCCGACGGCGCCAGGCGATCGTTCTTCGCGTAAGTGACGAGGCTGCTCAGACCGAAGGCCGCGCGGTCGCCGACCATCATCTCGATGTAGCCGCTGTAGCCACGCTCGCGGAACTCGTCGGGGGAGCTCTGGTAGTTGCCGGCGATGGCCATCAGCTCGAAGCGCACCTTCTCGAAGTTCATCGCGAGCGATAGCCCGTGCTGCTGATCCGATTCGCGGTCCGTCTCGGTCCGTTCCCGAACCCACATCGTGTGCTCCGGGATCCGCAGACCGTACGGCAGGTTGATGCGTCCTGCGCGGATGGTGTGGTTGCCGCCACCGAAGTCGAAGGCGAGCCAATGCGTTCGCGAGATCAACCGGTAACCGTCGCCCTGGTTGGTGGTGATCTGCGCCGCGCGACCGTGGGGCGCGCCGGCCTTCACCTTCGAGACGCCGAGGCTCGCCTGAGCGCGGAAGCTCTCCGAGACGCGCAGCTCACCATATAGGTCCAGCTGCATCGGGAACCAGCGGACCTTGGTGTCCGCTTCGCCGTTGTAGATGGTGGCCAGACGCACGCTGCCGCCAAGCAAGATCGATTCCGGCAAGCCGAACAGGCCGAAGAACGGATCCGTGAACGAGCGCTCCGAAGCGGGCTCTTCGGTCTCCGAAGCGGCGGGCGCGGAATCGCTCTCGCCGCTCGATGCATCCTCTCCGTCCGAGTCGGCCGCAGCCTCCTCCTCCTCCTCGTCGAGCTCTTCTTCTTCCTCGGCGTCGGCTTCGTCCTGCTCCGCGGCGGGCTTGGCGAGCTTGGCCGCTGCAGCCTTGCCGAAGCGGGCCATCTGCCGGCGCTCGAAGGAATCGGCGGAGCTCTCCGAGTCGCCACCGAACTTGCTCGACAGGAACGCCTCGCTCATCGCGCGGCCGTAGACGGTGAGCAGCTCGCCACCCGACGGATCCGAATGACACGCGCCGCAGTTGCTGTAGCCGTGCTTGATCATCCAGGTGTACGCGTGCGCACGCGAGCTGAACGACAACACGACCAAGCCGAAGGTCAGCGCTAAAAGCTGAGGCAGCGCTCTCGAAGCCCACCCCCGTCGGGCGAGACGCCGGCATGGCATGAACATGGCAGCTTTCATCGCCAGATTCCGGCGCTCTGTCAATCACTCGTCAGCGCCGAACCCCCGAAATTTTCGAGCATTTCTGGCAAGTCTGGCGACGCGACGCGCCGCGAAGTCTCAGCCGCGAAAGGAAACCTTGCTGCCCTGAAATGCCGACGCCCCCGAACCGATGGATTCGATTCAGGGGCGCACCAAACGGACCCTCGCGGGCCGCGTCTCCGGATCAGCCCTTGTCGCGGAGCTTCACGCCGCCGACCGAGACCTTCACCTTCGGCTCGACACAGATGGTCTTACCGAAGCGGCAGATCGGCTGGATGCCGAACTGGGTGTAGTCGAAGCTGAAGTTGCCGCGGACCGCGTAGTCCGAGCCCATGCGCTTCGCCTTGTAGTGGACCTTCACGGTCTTGGTGACGCCGTGCAGGGTGAGCTCGCCATTCACGTCGCCCGATGTCTCTTTTTGATCCTCGGGCATCTTGATGGCGGACTTCTCGACCACCAGCGTGGCGTCGGGGTGCTTGTCGCACTCGAAGTCTTCCTTCGCGTGCTTGGTGCGCTCGCCCATGTCCAGCTTGTTCTTCAGGTCCGCTTTGAAGACGATCTTGTCGCCTTTCTGCTCGCCCACCACCGAGCCCTTGCCGTCGAAGTTGAGCTTCGGCCCGATCTTCGGCTTCGCGGAGCCCTCTACCTTGAAGAAACCGGGATCCAGTTTGACGAGGTCCGCGGAAGCGACTGCGGAGAAGGTGCACACGGAAAACAGGACGGCGAGCAGGCTGCGACTACGGAACAACATTCATCTCTCCTTTGGCTACCTAGACGCTCTGGGCGGAACCGGACAGGCATTCGACGGTGGACGGACGCCGCGGATTCACGAGGGGTACCAAGAACTACCTAGATCTCGCTGGCACGCGGGAATGTGGCAGAAAAAGTCTGGTCGCGGAAGGGCTCGGAGACGACTTTCCTCCGCGTTTCCGTGATCTACGAGGGTCACGCGGTTGAGCTTCCTCGCATCGCTCGTGAAAGATTTTTCTAGCCGGATTGCGATTTTGCGTGCGCGGTCGAGCGCACATAACTGACGACGCGGCGCTCTGCGCCCGCGAGCGGCCACGCGTAGCGTTGATCAGTCTCTTTACGAAACCCGGAGGGCGGCGCTGGGGGCTCTGCTTGCGCGAGCAGCACCCACACGGTGCGCTTCGCGATTCGTGCGCCTTCGCGCACCCATTCGGGCGGTGCGAGCGTCGCGCGCGACACCGCGACGTCGAAACGTTTCGGCGCGAGCGCATCGGCGCGCGCCCGCTCGACGACGATGTCGGCACGCCCGAGCTCGTGCAGCACGGCACGCAAAAAGGTGACCCGTTTTTGCTTCGGCTCGACCAGCGTGAGCTTCAGATCCGAACGCAGCAATGCCAGCCCCAGACCCGGCGCGCCGGCGCCGCTCCCGACGTCGACCCAGGTCGCAGGTCCGACGGCGGTGAGCGTGGCGAGCTCTGCCGCGTCCGCCAGCAACAAGTCCACAAGCTCGTCCGGGTTGCGCGCGGCGGTCAAATCCATGCGCTGGTTCCAGTCGATCACGAGCTCCGCCCAACGCTGGAGCGCCTCGAGCGAGCTCGTAGAGCCCGAGGCAGAGCCGGGGTCCAGGCCGAACCGGTCGAGGACGCGCTCGATCCGCTGCGCCAACTCGGGGCCTTTCCAGGAGTCCTGGGTCATCGATCTCGCCGGAGCGTGCCGCGCGCGGGGCAATGCTACAAGCGAGAGAATGAGTCACGCCGTGGAACTGCCGATCGCTGCGCTCGAACGCCTGGTCGAACGCGCGACCGGTACTCCCCCGCCGCTGCGCTTCGAGGAGATCCTGGGTGGAGCATCGGTGCGGCGCTTCTTGCGCGTCCCGATCCGCGACGGTTCGACGGTGGTCGCGATGTTCGTGCCGATTCAGACGCACGAGTTCCAGCAGAAGGAGCGCGGCGACCGGCGCTGGCCGTTCCTCGAGGTGCTGGAGCTCTTGTCCGCACACGGCGTGCGGGTGCCGCGGCTCTTGGCCGAGGCCTGCGAGGAGCGGCTGATCTTGGTCGAGGACCTGGGCGAGACGCTGGCGCAGCATCTGTCGCACTCGCCGGGCGACCGCGAGGCGCTGTACCGAGTGGCCGTGCGCGATCTATCGCGCGCGCAGCTGGCTCTCGGTGAGCTGCCGCGCGACTCGGTCGTGCGCGAGCGCGCGTTCGACCGCGAGCTGCTCTCCTGGGAGCTCGAGCACTTCCGGCGCTGGGCGCTCGAGGCGCGCGGGATCGAGCTCGGCCCCGAAGATCGCGAGGTATTCGACGCGGCCGCCGAGTATCTGGCGACGACGATCGCCGGGCTCACCCGGGGCTTCGTTCACCGCGATTATCAGAGCCGCAACTTGATGGTCGTGAAGGAGCGCGACGGCAGCCTCGGGCTCGGTTGGATCGATTTCCAGGACGCGCTGCTCGGCCCGCGCGTCTACGATCTGGTGGCGCTGCTCGGCGACAGCTATCAGTCGTTCGAGCCGGAGTTCGTCGCGGCGCGGCTCGCGGAGTTCGGCGCGGGCCTCGGGCTTTCCGCGGCGGAGCAACCCGAGCTCGAACGCGAGTTTTCGCTGGTGATGGTGCAGCGCAAGCTCAAGGATTCGGGGCGCTTCGTGTACCTCGATCGCGAGCTCGAGAATCCGAGCTTCCTCAAATTCGTCGAGCCGACGATCCGGAAGGCGCAACGCGCGCTGGACCGGCTCACGGCGGAGCCCAAGCTCGCCGCGCTGTCCGCCCTGCTCGAGCGCCTGTTCCCCCGCGCGACCGCCTAGACCGATCGCGCTTGTCCTGGTGGCACCGCCGCGCCCGGCCAGACCTCGAGCCACTCGTTCGCATAGTCGCTGTCGAAGCACTCGATCCAGCTGCGCTGCGGCAGCCCCTCTTCGCGCGCGGCCTCGCAGATCAGCGCGAGGCCCTGGTCCACCTTGTTCAGCGCGACGTCCACGTAGCTGTAACGCAGGCCGAGACCGCCGCCGACCACGCGCCCGGCGCGCCCGGCGATCAAACAGCGATCGAGCGCGAGCTCGAGCGCCTCGCGTTCGGCGAGCCGTGATTCGGGTTGGCCGTTGCTTTCGTACTTGAGGAAGAAGAACCGCTCGTGACGCGAGAAGCGCAGTGACGACACGGGCGACGCTTCGAGGAAGCATTTCAAGAGCTCCGGCACGCGCGTCACCGCCATCACCAGGTCGTCTTTCTGCGCGTAGTCGTCGGCGCTCTCCGGATCGAGCTCGAACAAGTTCCATTCGCCGCCACCCGCCGCGTGGAGCGGGCCTTCGGGCAGGCCTGCCTCGACGCCGGAAATGGCGGCGTCGAGCGCCGCGGACAGCTCCCGGAGGGAGAGCCGCGCCGCGTCGTCCGAACGCTCGCGGAGCACGCGCAGCGGACCACCTCGCGGGGCGGCCTCCACCTCGACGGCGCCGATCCAATCGTCGGCACAGCGCTCACCGGCGATGTCCCAGACCAGCCGCTCGGCGAGCTCCCGCTCGGCGTCGTTGCCCTTGCCGCCGGGCACGGAGACCACGAGCTCGAGCAGGTGACCGCGCGTGAAGCCGGCGCGCACGCTGGCCGCGCCGAAGTCGGGGCCACCGCGCGACCTTGCTCGAGCCAGAGCCTCGGTCCAATCGAGCCGCGGCCGGTGGTTCTGCACCGCCAGGCCCGCGGGCGAAAGCTTGGCCACGCGCTCGGCGAGCGGGCAGAGCTCCCGTGAACGCGCGCGCACGATCA
>JALYWZ010000334.1 GCA_030852505.1 Myxococcota bacterium
GGGCACGAGCTTGACGATCGTGAGCGCGTTCCACACCCAGGCGCTCGGGCGCAGGCCGGCAAAGGCGACCGCGGAGAGCGCGACGGCAGAGACCACCACCCAGCCCGCCCGCCCGAAAGGCAGCGGAAGATCCGCCGCGAGCTGGGACGCCACCCCCGCAAACACGGCCGCGGTGCTGATCAGCGCCGCAACTCCGGCGACCCAGCCCACGAGCCAGCCGACCTTCGCGCCGAAGGCGCTGCGCGCCCAGACGTAGGGCCCGCCGTCGATGGGCAGCGCGCGCCCGAGGAACGCCGCCGTGAGCGCGACCGGGGCGAGCAAGAGCGCCGTGAGAGGGTACGTGAGCGCGCCCGCCGAGCCCGGGACCAGGGCGGCCACCGAGCCCGGCGTGAAGAAGATGCCGACCCCGACGATGCCGTTCACGCCCAGGGCGAACAAGGACCCGAGGCCCACCGTGTTCGGGCGTGCGTCCGGGGGCGCGGGGGCGGTCACGTGAGCAGCTGGTGGAAGCGTTCGCGGATCAGCGCCGCGGCAGCGTCGCCGGCCGAGCTGCTCTCGTAGCCGAAGCGCTGATAGAGCTCGTTGGCGGCTCGCTCGGCGGCTGCGCGGCGAGCTTCGTTCAGCCCGGCGCCCTCCTCGCGCAGCAGGATCACGACGTCCCGGCAGAGCTTGGCCACGAGCGTCCGGCGCTCGCCGAAAGCGGCCTCGCGCAGGCGCCGCAGGTGGCCGGCGAACACCTGAGTGTGGTCGATGGGGCGGCCGGGATGATCGATGGCCCAGGCGGCGATCGTGCCGATCAGGGAGTGCCGGAAATCAGCGGGCTCTTCGGTGTTGCCGAGCAGTGTCTCGACCTCGCGCATCATGCGCTCGTCGGGATCTTCGTACTGGCCCGTCACGGCGTTGCGGATCTTCTCGCCCTTCACCCAGAAGCTCACGTGCGTGACGTAGCGATCGAACAGGTCGTTGTATCGGGACTCGTCCACCAGGCCGCTCGCGATCCGAAACTCGTCTTCGAACGAATCTAGCAAGCGGTCGCGGATCGCGCGCCGGAACAGCGCGTGATCGTGGTAGCCGCCCGGCAGCTTTTCTTCTTGCAGGAACGCGTATTCCTGGGGGCGCTCGCAGAGAGCGTCGAGCTCTTCCAGCACCGCCAGCGGGGAAAGGCAGGAAAAGCGCGGATTCTGCGCGGCGTCGAGCAACACCGTCCGCATCTCGCGCGGGCTCGCGCCGACGCTGCCTTCGTAGATCGGATAGGACTCGCTCTCTCGGTAGAGAGCCTCGATCGCCGAGCGCAGCAACTTCCGCGAGTCGTCTTCGAGCCGCAGCGGAGGCGTCCCCGTCGCGTACAGATCCATCTTCTCGACCGCGCTGAGCTCACCCACGAGCTCGCGAAGGTTACCCTCGTAGCGCTCGCTGACCGGCCGCCGCATGCGCGTCAGGACCGCGAACATGGCCGCCATTTGCGTGGCGTGCGGCGCGACGTGGGTGCGCACCTGCGGCGCGATCTGCGCGTCGTAGATGGCCTGCTCGTCGAGCCAGCTGAGCAGGTAGGGGGCGCGCACCAGCTCGAGCCGGCCACGGAAGCTCTCGAACTCCGGGTGCTCGTGGAACGCCGCGAGGTGCGCCTCGTTGCCGCTCGCGAGCATCACGCAATTCACGTGCAGGCTCTGGGAGCGGAGCGCCACCTCGCCCGTCTCGGCGGTGATTTGCAGGTATTTGAAGGCGTCGAGCGGGCGCTTCAAGATGTCCGAGAACTCGAGCAGGCCGCCGGCCGCATCGACCAGCTCGCCGAAGGCCTCGAACAGCGTCACCGCCTGCAAGGCCGAAGGCAAGGCGCCGAGGCTGCGGTCGGCGGTGATCTGACGTTCGCCGGCGTCCACCGATAGCTGCGGCCCGAGCGAGACCGCGCCCACGCGGTAGCGCCGCGAAATGAAGTAGCGCTCGACCTGCACGTGCCGCAGCACCTGCTCGAGCGAGCCGTCGTAGGTGCTGAGCAGAGCCTCGAACACCTGCCGGCTCTTGTGCGACAGCTCACCGCGCAGCACCCAGGAGGGCGGCGGCTCCTTCGAGCCCGCGTCCGCGTACATGCGCTCGAGCAGCCGCTTGCGCTCGGTGCGCGGCAGCAAGAACAGCGGATGATCCCGCACTTCCATGAACAGCCGGGCGTCGATGTCCTCTTCGGGCAAATGCGCGAAGCTCTCCTCGCGCGAGAGCACGGGGCTCGAGCGCTTGCCTCCGAAGCCAATCGCGCCGCGCACCGTCTTTTCGTTGGGGAACACCCAGTGAAAGCGGTAGAGCGAGCCCTCGTCCTGCATCGAATAGTGCTCGAGCGCGCGCATGATGCAGGCGGCCACCGTGCTCTTTGCGGAGCCGTTCGGGCCGTGGAGCAACACCACGCGGTTGGGTCGCCCTTCGCGCACGAAGTTGCTGAGCGCCCGATAGATCTCGCCCTGGACGGCCTCCTGCCCGATCAAGGCCTCGCGACGCGACTCGTGCGATTCGAGGAACGGCAGATCGAAGAGCCGGAAGCGCGTCAGCTTCCCCCAGGGCCGCTCGACGGTCTCGCGCCCGTAGTGATCGAAGGCGTCTCGCAGATACCAAGCCGCGTCGCGCGAGTGGCGGAGCGGGTCGCTCCCGAACAGCTCCAGGTACTCCTGAAAGCTGAGGAGCCTCCTGCCCTGCTCGAACTCGCGCTGCACGCGCTCGGCGATCTCCCGCAGGTCGTCGACGATGCTCATCGTCCCAGGATCCTACACCGACCGCGGGCGCCCGCATCCCCGCATATTTGCCGACCCCCTGTCACGCCCTCGACAGTCTCGTCCCGAGCAGATCACGATCTGCACCAGCTACCTCAACTAGGAGAAAATCCGGCGAGGCCGGCGCGGGCTGGCATCAATCAGCACGGACGCACAGCCTGTCAGTCACCGAAAATCCCGGCTATTTCGACTGAACTTCCAGCGAGAGGTCGCGCTTCTCGATCAGACACTTATCGTCGGTGCAGACCGAGAACTGGAGCACGCCCGCGATCGTGTGCTTGCCAGCGGCCTCCGGAGTGAACCCGACCGCCATCGTCATCCGCTGCTTCTCGAGCTTTGCGGCATCTTTGGCGACGACCGGATTCGGAAACTTGAGCCCCGCGGTCTCCTTCAGCTTGAACTTGTAGGGGTACTTGTCGTTCACGTGGAAGGGCGGCTTCGCGTCGAGCGTGATCGTGGCCTCGCCGGGCTTACCTGCCTCGTACTCGGGCTTGCCCACGAAATTGAGCTCGAAGCTCGCGTCGGAGACGCGGCTCGCAGCCTGCGGCGACGCGGACGACGGCTCGACTCCCTCCGGCACGGCCTTGGCTGCGGCCGGCTGAGTCGGCCCCGCGGGCTGAGCGGCGGCGGGCTCCGCGGTAGCCAGAGGAGTCGCGGCAGCGCGCGGCTCTTCGGCGGCCTTCGGCACCTCCTTGTTGCAGGCAGCGGTGGCGAGAACGAGAACGGCGAGCGCAGCGGTCGGAGCGGTCATCGCGCCGAAAAGCTAGCACAGGGCTTTCCGCTCAGCGAAGCACCCACACGAGCAGCAAAAGAACCACTCCTGCGGCCACGGCCATTCCGATCAGCGTACTCGTGGCGCGCGTCTTCGGGATCGCGTGCGCGAGCATCGAGGGCCGGGTCAACACGCGGCGGTCGCGAGGCATTCCCTCGACCCGCAACGATTGCGGCGGCTCCGAGTCCCCGAGCGCCCCGCGCTCGTTGAAGAAGTCCGAAGTCGGGCTGACGCGCGAGCGAGACGCTGCGCGTGAATCCGCGGCGCGCTCGGCGAGCTCGGCTGCCAGCTCTTTCTCGTGGCGGACCGCCCACTGGAGGTGCCCGCCTTCGAGGCCGTAGGCTTGGCCGACCGCGTCGGCGAGCGCGCCGGCGGTGGCGGTGCGCTGTTCGGGATCTTTGCGAAAGGCCTTGGTCAGCGCGAAGTCGAGCGTGCGCGGAACCTCGTGTTTCTGCCCCGCGGCAGCCGAGCTCGCGGGCTCGGGTTCCTGCGTCAGGATCTGGAGCAGCGTGGCGGGCCCGTTCTTGCCCTGGAACGGCACGCGGCCCGTGACGCACTCGTAGACGATCGCGGCGAGCGCCCACACGTCCGCGCGCCGGTCGAGCGTATCGAGCCCCTGGGCTTGCTCGGGCGCCATGTAATACGGCGAGCCGATCGTGGTGCCGAGCATGGTGAGCTTCTTGGCGTTCTCGGCGTTGTCCTTGACCGAGCCGAAATCCAAGATCTTGGCGATGTCACCGTCTCGCTGCTGGCAGAGGAAGAGGTTGTCCGGCTTGAGGTCTCGGTGGACGAGGTTCTGCGCGTGCGCCGCGTCCATACCGATCGCGACCTGGCTCAACATGCGCAGCATCCGCGCCGGTGCGACCGTGCGCTCGCGTTTGAGCGTGGCGCGCAGCTCCTCCCCGTAGAGAAACTCCATCACGAGCGCGTAGCTGTCGTCGGCGGTGGCCTGAAAATCCAGGACGTCGACGATGTAGTCGTGCGGCAGCGCGCGGCTGACGGCGAACTCGCGCTTGAAGCGCTCGACCGCCACCTCGTCCCCCGCGATCTCCGGATGCAGGATCTTGAGAGCGACGCTGCGGCGCTCCTGGAGATCGAGCGCTTCGTACACACGCCCCATGCCGCCGTCGGCGACGACGCGCCGGATCTCGTAGCGCTGGCAAACGAGCTCGCCGATGCGACGATCGTGCTCGCTCGGCGGCGCCGGCATCTGAGTGGCCCTGCCGAGAGGCCCGCCGTCAACGGGGCAGAAGCCGGCGTCGTCCGGGTAGAGCCGACCGCACGCCGCGCAGGCTTTCATGGACTTGGGGGGCGGCTATGCCGGCTCGGGCGGGGTCTCGGGCTCGTTGGTTTGCGCGGCGCGGAAGTAGAGGATGCGGTTACAGCTCGGGCACTGCCCGAACTCGTCGCCGCGAAGCAGCTTCTGGAACAGCATCGGTTGGAGCTGCATGTGACAGGCGCTGCACGTGCCGTTGCTGGTGTGAGCGATGGCGGTGCCCTTGCGCTTCCGGATCATCTCGTAGCGGCGGAACAGCGGGCCATCCACGCGCTTCACCAGACCTTCGCGCTCTTCCGTCTTCTCGGCCAAAGCCTTCTCGGTCTCGGCGAGCCGGCCCATCACGTCGGTCTGACTCTCGCCGAGCTCGCTGGCGAGGGTGCCGCGCTCGCTGTTCACGCTCACCGACTCTTCGCGTGCCTGGCCGATCAGCCCTTCGAGCCGCTCGATGTCCTGCTCGCGATCGCGGTACAGCTTGCGCAGCTCTTCGAGCTCACGCTGGGCCGCGTTGGCTTCCCGCTCGGTGCGACAGCGCGACAGCTTCTCTCGCGAGCGCTCGATCTGCATCGACATCTGACGGAGCTCGCCCATCAGGTCGTTGCGAGTGCGCTCCATCTCTTCGGTGCTCTTCTTGCTGCGTTCGAGCCGCTCGTCCAAACCCGCCAGGTGGCTCTGCTTGCCGCGGAGCGCCTCGCGCTCCTGCGTGAGTGCGTCGTTCAAGTCTTTAAGCTCTGCGTCGATGCGGGCGAGGGCCTCGAGCGCGTCGATTTGCGGGTGAATAGTCACTTTGCGGTTGGGCTCCTTGGGACCGAGATACGACTAAGCAGCGTGCCACCGAGCGCGGCGGGCGCACACGAATGCAGTGGGCCCACCTGGGTTCGAACCAGGAACAGCCCGGTTATGAGCCGGGGGCTCTGACCGATTGAGCTATGGGCCCGGGAGGTCCGCGCAACGCGCGGTGCGCGGACGTGGAGGCCGTCGATAACGATGCCCGAGGGGGCAAGAGGAAGGCCGAGCACGGCGCGGAAGGCTAGTCGAACAATCCCCTGCCGGCAACCGGGAGATACCGTGAAACCC
>JALYWZ010001090.1 GCA_030852505.1 Myxococcota bacterium
GCCTTCGCGAGCGCGGCGGCGTGCGGGAGCTGCCACGAGTTTCGGTTCTTCGACGCGCGCCTCGGTACGAACGACGAACGCGTGCAGCTCATGCAGCGCACGCTGAGCGAGCACCACGAGGGCAGCTTCGAAGCGACGGCTTGCGCCGGCTGTCACATGCCGAAGCTCGGCAGCGGTGAAGGGCGACACCGAGCCCATTCATTTCCGGGTGGTCACGCTCCGGCGTTCGTGCGCAACGCGCTGTCGGTGCGCGCCGAGCGCCGCACGCCCACCGCGATCACGCTGACGCTCACGCCAGAGAACGTGACGCACGCCGTGCCCACCGGTGATCTGTTCCGGCGGCTCGCGCTCACGGCGCGCGCCACGACCCGAGACGGACGAGAGCTCGTCACCCAGCGCTTCCTCGCTCGTCACCACGAGCTGCGCGACCGCGGCCAGCGCCTGGAAGTGAGCGACGATCGCCCGCATTTGGTGGCCCGCGTCGTCACGCTCGAGCTCGGCCCGGGCGCCGCCGGGCGGCCCGTCGAATACAGCGTCATTTACCAGCGCGTGGATCACCTGGTCGGCGACGACGAGAACGACGCCGTGATCGCGGGCGAGGTCGTGATCGACCAGGGCGCACTATAACACTTTTGGGTTATTCGAACTCGAGCCGCCAGCGGATGTCGGTCCCTAGGTTGCCGAGCGACGAGCTCGAGATGTCGTTGACGTTGTCGTAGGACCCCTCCACGCTGACGCGGGGCGAGAGCTGCCACTCGAGGTTCGAGCGGATCTCGCGGGACTCGGCCAGGCCCGTGGTCACGTTGCCGCGCACCCGCTCGGTCAAGCGCTTGCCGATCGTCACCGTGGGCTCCGTGCGGCCCGTGCGCGAGGAGTAGGTCGACCCGAACCGGAACTCGTCGATCAGCGGCACCGCGTCCTTGATGGCCTTGTCGGCGCCCGTCAACGTGCCGAGCGCCTCGAGCGCCACGCTCTCGCCCACGCTCGCGCTCTGCGCCTGGTCGAGCTCGGCTCGCGTCAGCCCGACCGTGAGCAAGAGGAAGATGTCGTCCTGGGCGAGCGCCGGATCGCTCGTGAGATCGACCTTCAGGTTGTCGGCGTCGCCGTAAGCGTGCAGCCGGATGTTCCAGCGGCCGCCCGTGGCGCTGGTCGAGCTGCCGGTCGTGGTGGTGGTGGTGGTCTGCGAGCTGGCGCTGGCGGCGTTCGAGTAGCGCCGGTACTCGGTCTCGGCCGTGACATCGACGTCGGGGTGGATCCGCGTCGTGTCGTTGAACTTGACTGTGCCGTCGGTGATCTCGAAGGTGTTGCGCCGAAGCGCGATCCGCCCGCCCGGCTGGACGCGCACCGCGCCGCGCAGGCCGAAGCGGCCGTTGGTGCCGGCGAGCGACAACCCCTCGTCGGCCAGCGTCAGATTGGCTTCGATGAGCTCGTTCTGGATCTTGAGCGGGCGCTCGGAGCGGATCGCGACGTCGAACGCGAGCAGGTCTTCGCTCGGATCGTAGGCGTCGAACTCGGTGCGCTTGCCGCGCTGGGCGAGCGCGTTGAGGCCCGCCGTGATCGCGATCGGCCGCCGGTACTCGAAGCTTCGCAGCGTGACGTTGCCGGTCAGGCGCGGCAGCGAGCGCGTCGTGGGCTCGCTCGCCGGGTTGTACGCGAGCAGCAGATCCGCGTCGGCCACGGCGCGGATCCCGTCGGTAGCGGGCAGCGTCAATTTCTGCGCGTTGATCCGGAGCCGCGCCTCGCCGATGGACAGTCCCGAGAGCCGCAAGCCGCCGCGGAGACCCAGCGCGCCGTCGCCGATCCGCGCCGTGCCCTTGGTGATCGTCAGATCGCGCCCGTCGAGCTTGACCTCCAGCGCCAGATCTTGAATCGGCGAGCTCAGGCCGCGCACGCTGAGCTCGCTGCTCTCGACCTGGAAGCCGCCGGCGTAGCGCAGCGCCGACGGCGAGCCCTGAACCTGGAGCAAGCCGCTCAGGCTGCCGTTGGCGCGCTCGATGCGGGGCACGACGGCGGCGAGCGCCGACAGCTTGAGCGGGCGCATCACGAGCTTCACGTCGACGTTCGACCCCGCGCCGACGCCGCTCACGCTGCCGGCCAGATCGAAGGCGGCCTTGTCCAC
>JALYWZ010000335.1 GCA_030852505.1 Myxococcota bacterium
GTTTCGCATGCGCTCCTTGATCTTCGTTCTTTGTACGAGCTTGGCCGCCATCGCTTGCGGCGATGACGACGGGGATGACAACGGCAACAACGCTGGCACCGGCGGCGAGAGCGGGGAGGGCACGGGTGGCAAGTCGGGTCAGACCGAGCTCGCGACCGTCAGCGGCACCATCACTTACGAAGGTGAAGCCGTTGGCCCGCTGCTGATCAGCCTTCATTCCGGATTTCCACCGTCGATGACCAACCTCGTGACGGCGGCCCCTGCCATCGAAGACCCGGTGTATCCCCAGGAATTTACGATTGAAGACGTCGAGCCCGGTACCTATTTTGCGGTCTCTTACGTCTCGGTCGGCATGTTCCACATCCCCGCGGGCGCCGGCGATCCACAGGGTGCCCACGTCGTCGACGGCATGCCCGCTCCCTTCGACGTGGCGGACGAGCCCGTCACGGGCATCGATATCGAGCTGATGGATACCGAGTAATCGTTCGAGCGTGCGGCTCGTTGTTCGTCGCGGGCAACGAGCCGCGGCCGCTCACCACCTCAGCGTCATCGCCGCGACCAGATCTCCTCCCCAGGAGAAGGTGCCGAGCGCCAGCACGTCGCCGCGCTGGAGCTTGCGCTGCTCGAGGGCGTCCGCGAGCGTGACCGGGATCGAGCTCTGGAACATGTTCCCGTACTTGTGAAGCGTGTCGTGGCTGCGTTCCGGGGGCACGCCGATCCGCCGCCGCCACTTGCGCAAGAACACGCGGTTCGGCTGGTGCGTGATCAGGCAGTCGACCTGGGCCGGCTCGAGCCGGGCTTCTTCGAGGGCGGCCTTCACCGCGTTCGGCACCAGCGACAGCGCGTTGGTCTGGAGCGTGGTCAAGACCCCGGGCGCGAACTCGAACGCCAGCGGCGGCGCTTCTGTCTCCCAAAACCCGTAGTTTTTGGCGCCCTCGCGCTTCTCGGGGCTGCAAGAGAACAGGCCGTAATGACCGCCGAACGAGCGCTCGATGCTCGACAGGATCGAGGCCTTGCCGTCGACGATCAGCGTCGCGGAGGCGCCGTCGCCGAGCGGGTAGCTCTGGGGCTTCTTCTGAAAGTCCTCGAGCCGTGAGACCAGATTCACCACCGTGACCAGCACCACGCGCTTGTAGATGCCCGAGCCGACGAAGCTCCGCGCCATGTGCAGGCCGGTGACGAAGCCGGTGCAGCCGTTGTCGAGGTTGATGCTCGCGGCGCGCGTGGCTCCCACGCGGTGGCCGACGGCGCTGGCGATGCCCATGCACAGGTGGTCGGTGAAGGCGCACGAGCACAGGATCAGATCGATCTCGCTCGCCGCGACGCCGGTCTCGTCGAGCAGCTTCTTCAGCGCGGCGGCGCCGAGGTCTACCGAGCTGTAGTCCGGCGAGGCGAAGCGGCGCTCTTCGACTCCCAGGAAGAAATCGTCACTGCCCTGTTCGCCGTCGCTTGCCTGCATGAGCTCGGCGTTCTTGATCACGCGCTCGGGCATGTAGTTCACGACGTGCACGATTTCGGCAGAGGGCATGGTCTCCTACTCGCAGAGGGCCGAACGCAGCGATTGTTCCCGGCGGAACAGCTCGTCCGTGGTTGGGCTGTCGGGATCCCACAAAAATGGAGAAAGCCGCTCGCGGCCGAGGCGCTGCGGTGAAATGTGGAACGCCGCGTCGACCGGGATTTGCTCGGTCATGTGGCAGCCGTTGCAGGTCTGGTTCGCGAAGGCCTTGCGCAGCGGCTCGTCCACGTCGGCGCGCCACACCAAGAGGCCCGGTGCGGCGCCGCCGCATAGTCGCTCGGGGACGACGCCGATTTCCGCCATCACCTTGTCGCGGTTCGCGAGCAGGTAGTCCCGGAGCTGGGAGCTCCCGTTCATCGACGCGTCCGGCGTGTTCGTGGTGACGCTCGGCTGCGGAAAGCCGTTTTGATCGGGCACGAACTCGCGGAACTCCCAGCGCCACTCCAGGTCGCGCTCGTTGGTGCGGATCTGGCGTAGCGACCCGGCGCTGATCAGCGAGTCCGTGATCTCCTGGAGGCCCGCCTTGAAGTCGTCTTCGGACAAGCCGGCTTCGCCGAGGCGGTGCCAGCGCTCCGCCCAGTCGCGCGTCGTCTCACCGTTGTCGGTCGGGTTCGCGAACTCGAAGATCACCGTCATCCGCAGCGGCGTGGCATCCGGATCGTCGCCCGCGCCATTGGTGAGGCCGAAGGCGAGCCGGCCTTCTCCCGCCGGGGCGTGCGCCGTGCGCTGATAGCGAAGGTCCAGCCGATTCGCGATGGCCATCAAGCGGAACGGCGCCTGCGACAGGTCCAGCACCTCCGCGTCGCAGCTCCTGCAGTCGGGGTCGCAGCCGTTTTCCGGGCTTCTCTTGAGCCACGGGCAGATGAGCACGCTCCGCACCTCCGGCCGCGGGATCACCGAGTAGGAGTTGATCTTGTTGACCCGATCCCAGCTCTGAAACAGGCCGAGCACGTAATCGGAGGGCTGCATCCCGGGCGGCGTGACGGTCTCGACGAGGTGGCGGAAGCTCCAGGCGCCGCTGTCCGCGTTCTTGCCGCGGGCGTCGTTGGTCACGAACTCATCGACCACCATCAGCTCCCGGAAGCGGTCGACCGGTAGGTCGGCGCACGCTTCCGGGACCTCCACCGAGGTCAGGCTGGGGGCTGTCGTTTCGGAGTCCTCAGAACCGCAGGCGAGGCACAGCGCGGCCGCGAGCACCGAGAGCCAGGGGGTCCTGAGGTTTTCTACTCCAGACACTTGTTGTTATCGAGACCGGTCAGCTCTTGGGTGGTGGGGTCGTAGAAGAGGCCGCTCTGCATGAACGGGTCCTCGACGTTCTTGGCGATGTCTTCGGCGGTCCGCAGGCACATCACGAGGCCCTTCGTCGAAAGGTTTCCGCTTCCGTCGAAGCGCGAGTCCGTAAACGCTCCCTTGACGATCACGCTCTCACCCCGGAGCAAACGGCTCGTCACCGGCAAAATTGAGTTCTGCGGACCGCGAGAGTCGTTGAAATACATGCCGCTCGTGAGCTTGGTCAGCATCGCGTTGCCGATGTTCGAGCCCGTTTCCGGCAGGGGTGAGCCATCTGGCCCAGCCACCCAGTTGGCGTGGATTCCGTACATGGTGAAGTAGTACTGGTCGTAGCTCGGCGCGCCGACGTAGCCCGCGAACAAGAGGCCCTTGGGCCCGTCCGGGTAGGTGCTCTCCAGGCGGTTGACGAGGCGCTGGTAGTCGCGGTCCGCGTAGTCCTGACCGCCGAGCACGTTCCACACCCGGCGCTTGCGGCTCAGATCGGATCCGACCCAGGTCTGCAGGGCCGGAAACACCGCCGACGGGGGATTGATGTAGTGAGCGATGTCCGGGTAGGCGTCCTCGATCGCCAGGATCAGCGGGATCGCCTGCTCGGCGGCGAATGTGAGAACCACGACGTGGGGCTGGTACTCGGCGACCTTCAGCGCCGTGTCGATCACGTTGCCGGAGACCATCGGATCGGCGAGCTGCCCGAAATCGAACTCCTCGTAGTTGCCCTGGATGTTGTTTTCGGCTGCGCTGAGCCCGTTGTACTCCATCGTCGCGAACAGCTCGGAGACGAAGCCTTCTTGCGCGGTGTCGCCGCTGCGGACGACCGCGACCCGGATCGGCTCGTCGTCGTCGAGCTCGAGGTCCTTGCGGATCGTCGGCTCGAGCACCTTGGTGAGCAGCTGGTTCGAGGTCGGCACCAGCACGTTCGCGCTGTAGTTGTTGTTGAACAGGATGCCGACGCGCGCCGGGTTGTCCTGGAAGTTGTCGCCGATCTCGTAGCCTCCCGTGAACAGCATCACGTCGTTGTCGATCGCGATCGGCAGGGCGATCGACATGAAATTGAGCGGGAAGGGTCCGAAGATCACCGGCGTCTTCACGACGTTGATCAGGTGGTCCATCGAGGTGCGGAGGCCCTGGGTCTGGAACGGCTCGAGCTCGCACGACACCATCACCACGTGGCGCTTTTCGCCGTTCGGACCGGGGATGCCGCCCTCCGTCGTCTCGAAGTCGTCCTGCGCGAGCTCGAGCGCGTTGGCATGCGAGAGCAGCGGCGCCTGGGCGTTGGGGATGCCCTCGAGGCCTAGCAAGAGCACGTTCTCGCTGCGCAGGTACGCGTCGACCTTGTTGTTGCGCGGCAACAGGTTCGGGCACTCCTTGGTCGTGAGCTCGACGCAGCGGTTCACGCTCTTGTCGCAGATGAACTCCGCGCGGCCGGCGCGGTCGATGCACTGCGCGTTGGTCTGGCAAAAGTCCAGCTCACGCACGCAGGTCTTGTCGGCGCTGCACACCGTGTCGGTGAGCCCGCGGTCCAGGCAGTCTTGGGTGTTGTCACACTGCGCGCTGTCGTAGTCGACGATCGCCGTGCAACCGGGCAGCGCCGCGCCGAGCCACAGCGCGCACAGCGCGCTCCCCAGCAGACGCCTCGTCTTCCTGCTCGTCACCATTGATTCCTCGCGTAAGCTCGAGCCGGGTGCGGCTCAAAAAGTTCCATGAAGGGCGATGTCGCGCGGGGTCACGGCCAGGCCGAGCCGCGGGGACGGCGCGGTCGTGGCCTGCTCGGGCGGATCTTCGTCGAAGAAGGTGAGGTACACGGCGACGCCGCCCGCGATCAGCGCGCCGGCTGCCAGCGCGTCCGTGGCGATGGCCCAGGTCTTGACCTTGTCCGCGTCGTCGTCGAAGGCGCCCTTCGGCGCGCCGATCTCGCTGTCCTTGCGATCGTTCAGGTCATTCTCGGCTTTGAGCGCCACGAGCCCGGTGGCCACGGCTCCGGCGGTGAACAGCCCGGTCGCCGTCCAGGCGATCACCGGCGCGATGTTGCTGCGCTCGACCACCACCTTCGACTGCGCAACCTTGGCCGGGTTGACTTCGAGCCGCCGCGCTTCGGTGGCGGTGACCTTGACCAGAACCGTGACCGGCAGGTAGCCGGGCTTCGAGGCGGTCACGCGCCGGTCACCGGGGTTCACGAACACGTCGCGAACCGGCGCCGTGCCGACCGGGTGGTCGTCGATGCTGATCAGGGCGCCCGGGACCTTGCTCACGATCTGTAACGTCGCGACCTTCTGCGCCAGCGACTGGATGAGCTCGTTCACCTGCGCTTTGCGGTCGTCGGTGATGCTTTCGCCACCCTCGGCGAGGTACTGGCGGAGGTCGCGGAGAGCGCGCGCGTAGTTCTTGAGCGCGACGTGGATGCGGCCCGTGTTGTAGAGGATCTGGTACGAGGGCGCGATCTCGTAAGCGCGCTGGAACTCGACGAGCGCGGCCTCGTACGACTCGTCGTTGAAGAACTCGATGCCGCGCTGGAAGTGCACGCGCGCGGCCTCGATCTCGGAGGAAGCCTTGGCCGGCTCGCCGCCGCTCGTGTCGGCGGGCGCTGCCGGGGATCCGGGCTCTGCGGCGGGCGGAGCTGCGGGCTCCGCGGCGGGTGCGCTTTGCGCGAAGAGGTGGCTCGAGGCGAGGAGCGTCGCCGCTCCGAGCAGCGCCGCGCGTCGGAATCGCCCGAGCGGCGTTTGGTAATGGCTCATGTTCCGCATGGTTTTATCGAGGCAAAGGGCGGGTTTGCATCCCGCGTTCGAGTGCACCGCCGGCTCGCGCCCCAGCGCGACCCTTGGCAGCCCGAACGAGTATAGGGACCTTCGCGCTAGCCGAGCAACGAGACCAAGCTGATTACTATGCGTGGTGCGTTCATGACGCCGAAACGCGTCGCGCCGAGCGCGCGTAGCCGGATGTGCGACAGACGACGGTTGGACCGAGCAGCGCCGAACGCCGGGCTCACTTCCAGGGATCGTCTTTGTCGATGTCGACGGCGGGCTTGGCCGGCTTGGTGACCACGGGCTCCGGCGGCTTTGCGACCGGAGCGGGCT
>JALYWZ010001091.1 GCA_030852505.1 Myxococcota bacterium
GTCGCCGCCAACGCCGGGCTCGCCGCCCGGAGAAGCGCCGGCTTCACCCGTATCGCCGCCTGCGCCAGCAGCCGTGGTGCCACCCGTCGGGGTGCTGCCGCCGCTGGAGCCGCCGCTGGCCTTACCGCCAGTCGACTCGCCGCCTGCAGCCTTGCCGCCCGTGGTGCTGGACGAGCCGCCGGTGCCGCTGCCGTTCGAATCATCGCCGTCGTCATCACCGCAGGCGACGACCGCCATGCTCGCGCCGAACACGACGAGCGCAAGCAAGTTAGTGACCTTCTTCATATCAGGTGCCTCCAAAGTAACCTAGGTTAGCCGTTGGGCTTGGCTGCCATCTAGCACGGAACGTGCCAGGGAGGACAGGCGGAGCCCAATCGCAGTGTAAGATCCGGATCTTACTTCTGTTTTTGACAATCGAAGCCGAAAACACCTGAGCGGGCGCCCAGCAGATCTCGGACTCGCGTGTCATAGCGGCGGCCTTCTACGACGCTTGGTGGTGAACTTCAATCCGTACGCGCACATGCGTGGCCATCGTCCCACCTCCGGGTCCCGGTGCTCCGCGAGGTTCGGGGCCGCCGCGATGGCGACGCCGACAGTGCCTCGCGTCGCCTGAGTGAGCGCTCGACGACGGCGAGAGTGAGCGCGGATGTGGGTGAGCTCCGCGCACGGAATCTTCCCAAAGAACCGGAACTTTCGAGCGCACCCTCAAGGAAAATCGAGCGAGCTCTCGAGACCCGTTGAGACGCTTTGAGCGGACGCATACGATGCCGAGCCATGGCCAAGCTCTCCCCCTCCGGGGGCTCTTCATCGGGTTTCAAGTCCAGCCTCAAGACTGGGGCGGACCGCTTCCTTTCACAGGTCGTCGTCCACGCGCTCGAAGACAACTGGCGCACGCCGGAGGACTTCTTCCGTCACTTTCCGCCGCACGACTTGATGGTGAGCCTCGAGGCTGCTCCCGAGCTCCGCAAGGACGTGCTCGTGCTGGCCGCGGGTGTGCACGAGAAGATCGCACGCAAGAAGAGCACCGAGTCGGCCACGGAAGACTTGAAGATCGCGCTCGACGAAGAGGTCACGACCCCGACCGATCTGTTGGCGATCATCCAGCCGGACGATCGCGTGCGCTACCTCGATCGACAGAAGCTTTGGAGCTTCGCCTTCGAGGACGAGTTTTATGCCCCACTGAATGCAGAAGCGAACCGCGAGCGGGCCATCGAGCGCATGACGTTTGTGCTGGAAAGCGCAATGAACGAGGGGCTTTTGACGCTGCAGGACATCGCCGACGGGGTCACGTTCTCCACCATCGCCACCAAGCTGCCGCTGCGCGAGTTGCAGAAGGTGATCGAGCACTCGTTGAGCATCGGTCGCCAGGGCTCGGCGCTGACGGAAGAGGTGCTGCTCGAGCTCATCCCGATGCGCTCGCTGCTCGGATACATCCCGCTCGATCACGTCTGGGACAAAGTCATCACGCTCAAGGTTGGTGCCCCCGCGCAGATGCTGGGTGGCGGCCGCCCCGCGAAGTCCTCTCCGTCGAAGCCTTCGAAGAAGCCCGCTGCGCCGGCGCCAGAGGTCGAGCCGGCGGTCACGGCGCCAGCGAAGGAAGAGCCGCGCAACGCGCCGCCGCCGAAGCCGACCGCCGCCGCGCCCTCGCCGTCGAATGGCCGCGAAGGCGAGCTCAAGTCCGCCGAAGACGACGTGGACGAGTTGTTCGAGTCGTCGGGCAGCCCCGCCGCACCGGCGACCGGCGCCGAGGAAGAGGCGCGCGTCAAGGTCGTCGAGCGCCTGCAGGGTATCGAGCGCTTGCCGCCGCGCCACGCCGATCTGACGACCGCGATGCTGCTGTCGATCGAGTCGATGTACTCGGAGCTCCTGGCAGCCGCGACGGACGAAGCGCGCGAAGAGGCGATCCGCGACTCTTTCCCGAACGAGCAACACCTGACGACGGCGCTACTCGCGCTGATCGAGCTGTTGGATCCGAGCATCGACACCAAGGATCCGGTGATCCGCGACGCCGACATCGACTCGCTGATCAAGGTGGTGCTGTTCGAGGAGCGGAACCGCTACGAGCAGGCGCACCCGTCGCAGCGTCCTTCGGGCAGCCCCACGCCGCCCCCCCTGCCC
>JALYWZ010000336.1 GCA_030852505.1 Myxococcota bacterium
GCCTCCGGTACTTCGCCGCGGCTCTCGAGCGCCTTGCGCAGGCCTTCCGCCTCGGCGAGCTCGGCCTCTTCGGGCTCGGTCGGCGGCTCTTCGAGCGCGAAAGCGATCAGCCGTTCGTGGCGGCTCTCCGACAGCGCCTCGGGTCGCACCGCGGCGTCGAGCGCCTCGAGCAGCTCCGCCTCTTCGCTCGGATCGAGCGGCAGGGTGTCGTCGTCGTCGCGCATCATCCGCTGCCGGTGCCAGGCTGGGCTGCCATGGCCTTCTTCAGCGCTGCCATGGCGCGATGGAGTACCACGTCGAAGGTGGCGGCGCTGACCCCGAGCTCGGCGGCGACGGCCTCGCGCGGGCGATCTTCGATGACGCGCAGGCGGATCGCGAGCGCGTAGCGCGGGTGGATGGTCTCGAGCAGCTGGTTCACGCGTTTTTTCGCGCGCAACAGGTCGTGGGCTTCGAACAGCTCGGGCGTCGCGTGCTCCGGCGCTCCGCCGTCGATCTCCCGCTCCAGATCCTCCGGGCCGAACAGCGATTCCCGCTTGCGGCGTCGCAGCTGATCGATCGCGACGTGGAGCGCGATCGTGCGAAGCCAGGGGTAGAAGCCGACGCCCTGCCAGTCGAAAGCGTGCAAGCGCTCGACGACCTTGAGATAGGTCTGCGACAGCGCATCTTCCGCGGCGGCCTTGCTGCCGAGCCTCGGCAAGAGCACGCTGCGATAAAGCCGCGGGCCGTGGCGGCGCAGCAGCCCGCCGAGCGCCTCGCGGTCTCCGCCCCGCGCGCGCTCGATGAGGACGCGCTCGGCCTCGAGCTCCGGAGAGGCCACGACACTCACGCCGCGGATGCTAACATCAAGGACTCGGGCCGCGCCTAGCTGCCCGGTCGCGATTCCGAGCAGCGATGACCCGGGAGGTCGCACGGGGTGCGAGCGCCGCCCCTGACCGGACGGCCCGACTTGCCGCGCTGCGAGCGACCACCGAAGGCGGGGGGAGCTGGCCGAACTTTCGAGCATTCGCGGGATCAACGCGCGAGGCGGGTTCTGCTTACGCTTGCCTCCCGGCTGGCTTTGGGCCTGAACTCGGCCATGCCGACGACATCGCGGGTGTGCCCCGCGTGCCGCACCCTGAACGGACCCCGCGAGAGCCGCTGTTACCGCTGTGGTCGCCGACTGCCCGGCCCGCTCGCTACCTGGGTCAGCAATTCGTTCGGCGGCGAGCAGCTTGCGACGCGCGGGCTCGTGCTCGCGTGCCTGATCGTGTTCGCCCTCGCGATCGTGACGGATGGGTCGTTTCCCCTGGCCCCGGAGCTCGGCTTACCCGGTCGGTTCCGGGTATCGACCTTCGCGCGCTTCGGGGCGCTGTTCCCGCCGCTGTTCTCGCCGTGGCAGCTGCTGTCGGCGGTGTTCTTCCACGCCAGCGTGCTTCACATCGCCTTCAACATGATGGCGCTGGTCTCGTTCGGCCGGGTCCTGGAGCAGCGCTTCGGGGCGGCGCGCGCGCTGTTGCTGTTCATCCTGGCCGGCGTCGCGGGGTTCGTCGTCAGCTTGTGGTGGTACGGGCCGTTCGGGCCCCCCACGGCGGGTGCGAGCGGCGGCGTCTTCGGCCAGCTCGGAGGGATCCTCGGCATCGCGATCGCGCGCCGGGACCGGCAGTGGAAGGAAATGCTGGTCCAGAACCTGGCCCTGGCGTTGATCCTGGCTCTCGCGCAAAGCGTGAATACCGCGGCCCATCTCGGCGGCTTCGCGGTCGGGATCTTGCTCGGCTTCTTGTTCGAGCGCGAGCCACGGCGCGAGCTCGTGACGCAGCTGTTCGGCGCGCTCGCGATCGTGTCGGTGCTCGCGAGCGTTGCCGCGGTCGGGGCCAGCATGACCTCGCCGTTGTGGCGCGAGATCCGTCAGGAAGAGCTGCTGCGGCTGAGCGCGCTCGGCTCTCAGGGCGCACGCGGCGCGAAGCCGACCAGGGAGCCGCCCGTCGAGCCGCCGGAGCTCGAAAGCCGGCCGATCCAGCTCCCGTCGAGCGCTACGGCTTGAGCTTCGTTACCGACGGTGGCGCTCCCCGACGCAGTGAGCGCCAGCCGCTCGAGCTCGCCGCCGGAGGCGCGGCGCGCCGAATCCCAGAGCGCCGCGGCGCCGAGACCACACAGATCCTCGAGGCACGCTTCGTCACAGCCGGTGACCGTGCTACCGGGTCGGATCAGCGTCGCGGCGACGGTCGGACAATTTTCGATGCGCGATAGCGCGTCGAGCAGGCTGGCGCTGCCCGTCTCCGACAGCGCGGGCGGCGTCGCCAGCCCGACCAGGAAATGCGACGCAGACCAGGTGAGGGAACCGCCGAAGGCGATCTTGTCGGAGGCGTCGGCTTCCCAGCTCGTCTCGTCCGCTGCCAAGCCGAGCTCGCTTGCGGGCTGCCCCGCGGCTCGCTCGATGGTGAGCTCCGGCCGCCCCGGCGAGCTTTTCGAAGCGCGCAGCCGGCCCTCGAAAGCGTGCGGTGAAAACCAGGCCGAGCGGCCCATCGCGGTCCAGCGCTCGAGCGCGTCGCCGAGCGCCGTGAGGCTCGATTCTCCGACCGCCTCCACGACCGCGTCGTCCCAGCCGTAGCGGTCGCGCGCGGCGGAGAAGGCCTCCCCCTGGGCCGCGGGGAGCGAGTCGCGCATCGCATCCAGCAGCGCAGCGACGTCGTCACTGGCTGCGCCGCGCAGCTTCGAGCGCGCGAGGACGAGCGCCTGATCGAGTGACTCGTCGAGGGTCGCATCGCTCGACTTGAGGCCGATCACCACGTCGAGCACGGTGCTCTCGAGCTGCAGCGGAACCGCCGTCACCGGCACGTAAATCAGGTTGATCGTGCCCTCCACGGCCCCCTCGCGGTTCGCGCACCCGCTCAAATAGCGGCCCGCGCGCAGCGTCACGGCCATCGGGCGGTTGCCGACGGGAACTTTCGGCACGTCGATCGGCGCCGTCTGTGATGGCGCGAACAAGTCCCCGTCGTTCGGGGGCATGGTCGTGAAATCTTCGCAACGCTTGTCGAAATGCACGCCGGCGACCCACTGCTTGACCGGGCGGCGGCCGGAGTAAGACGCCTGCACCCGCAGCGTCGTCGAACCGGTGGCGGTGACGCGGATCCGCTTCTCGATTGGCGGCGCGCCCTGGGTGATCGCGCGCAGCAGCAGGGTCGTGGGAGCGCTCGGTGCCGTGAATTCCACCGATGCCCGCCCTTTTGCGTTCGTCCAGACCTCGACCCGATCGAGCACGCCGTCGTGCGGCTTGCCCGCCTCCGACAGCAGCGCGAAGCGCACCGGGTAGGCGCCCGGCGGTTGCACGGACACACCGATCTGCTTCGGCTGCCGCGGCCCGAGCACGATGTCGTCGCTGAGGTCGAAGCTGAGGTCGTAGGTCGGGGCCGGCTCTTCGGTTGGGGCAGGCGCCGGGGCAGGGCCTCCGTCCGACTCCGACGCGCAGCCGAGCCCCGACAGTGCAACGAGCAGTGCCAGGCAAGACCGGAAGCGCGACTCGACCACGAACACGAAGCAGACCTCGAAAGGGGCCTTCAGCCTAGCACGCGCCGTCTGGTCCGCGGATGGACTAGGCTAGCCCGGACGTGGCGTCTCTCGTCCCCCCCGCTTCCAAGATCCTGATCGTCGAGGACGAGCCCGGTCTTCGGGAAATGCTGGCGATTCTGTTCCGCCGCGAGGGTTACGAGGTGGTGCTCGCGCCCGGCCTGCGCGCGGCACTCGAGACCATCACCCAGCACCCTCAACCCTTCCCGGTCGTGCTCACGGATCTCGCGATGCCCGACGGCTCGGGCCTCGACGTGCTGGCCGCCGCAAAGTCCCGGAGCCAGGCCACCGAGGTGATCCTGATCACGGCCCACTCCACGGTCGAGAACGCGATCCAGGCGATGCGGCTCGGCGCCTACGATTTCGTCGCCAAGCCGTTCCAGCCGCTCGAGCTCGCGGCGCTCGTGCAAAAGGCGCTCGAGAAGCAGGCGATCGTCGCCGAGAATCGCCGGCTCCGCGCGCGGGTCGAGAGCCCGGCGCAACGAGAGCTGGTCGGCCGCAGCCCGGCGCTGCGTGCCGTCAGCGATCTGGTCGAGCGCATCGCGCCCATGCGCACCACCGTGCTGATCACGGGCGAGAGCGGCACCGGCAAAGAGCGCGTCGCACGCGCCATCCACCGGCTCTCGGATCGCGCTGCCGGCCCATTTCTGGTCGTCAACTGCGGCGCGCTGCCGGAAGCGCTGATGGAGAGCGAGCTGTTCGGCCACGAAAGAGGCGCCTTTACCGGAGCCGAAAAGCGCCACCGCGGCCTGTTCCGCGAGGCGGACGGCGGCAGCTTGCTGCTCGACGAGGTCGGCGAGCTGCCGGCGGCGCTGCAGGTCAAGCTGCTCCGCGTGTTGCAGGAGCGTACGGTGCGTCCGGTCGGCGCCACCCAAGAAGTGCCGGTCGACGTGCGGTTGATGGCCGCCACCAATCGCGACGTCGAGGCCGACGTGGCGATCGGCAAGTTCCGGAGCGATCTCTACTACCGCCTGAACGTGATCCGGGTGGCCCTCCCGCCCCTACGCGACCGTCGCGAAGACGTGCCACTGCTCGCGGAGCGCTTCGTGCGTCGCTTCGCCGACGAGCACGGCAAGGAAATCACCGGGTTTACTCCGGACGCGGTGCGCGCCCTCGAGTACTACGCGTTCCCGGGTAACGTGCGCGAGCTCGAGAACGTGATCGAGCGCGCCGTGGCGCTGGCGGGCGGCCGCGTGATCGGTCTCGGCGATCTACCGCCCGAGCTGAGCGGCATGGCCGGCGCGCCGACCCCGGCGCTGCTCGACTTACCCGCGGAGGGCACGCGCCTGGACGACATCCTGAGCGAGGTAGAGCGGCGGCTGATCCTCGCGTCTCTGGACCGCACGGGCGGCATCCGAAAGCGCGCGGCAGACCTACTCGGGATCACGTTTCGGTCCCTCCGGTACCGAATGAAGAAGCACGGCCTCGGCGACGACTCCGAAGACGACGCGGACGGCTCCGCCGACGTCGATTAGCCGGCCCGGGCCCCCCGAGGACGCGGCGAGCGTCTGCAACGCGTGATAGCTTGAGCGGGTGCCTGCCTGGCGAACGCGCAGAGCCGAACGCGGCTTCACCCTGACCGAGCTGATGGTGGTGGTGGTGCTGATCGGGGTCCTCGCCATGATCGGCGTCGCGGCCTTCCGGAAGCGCGTGACCGCCTCCAAGGCCACCGAGGTCACTACCGTGATCGGCGCCTTGCGCGCCGGCGAAGAGGCGTACAAGGGCGAGAACCAGGAATACCTGGACATCTCGGATCCGAACGCCTGGTACCCCTCGGCGACCTTCAACTCGGACGCGATCTCCTGGTCAGCGAACTTCGGCACCCACGTCGACGGGCCCGGCTTCCAGGCGCTGAACGCGCCGATCACTCAGTCCGTGCAGTATCGTTACCTCGTCAACGCGGGCTCGGCGGGGGACACCATGCCGTCGCCGACCGGCGTGACTCTACCCACCTGGCCCACTCCGTCGGATCCCTGGTACGTGATCATCGCGCGCGCCAACGTGGACGGCGACAGCGTGTTCTCGACCGCCGTCGCCACCAGCTTCAACCATGAAATCAACGTGACGAACGAGGGAGAGTAGGTCGAGGCGCGTCGCGGCGCGCGCTCCGTTCGCCCTCGGAGAGCTCGCGTAGCTCGAACCAACCGACCCGCGCGAGGGGGCGCGTCACGAAGCCTTCGAGCTTGCCGTTGTGCTCCACCGCGCGCCAGACGTGGGGCGTGAAGGCGCCGTAGATTCTGCGCCCGTGCCGGGCGTGAAAGCTCGCGAGTCGGCCGAAGTCCCGAAACCCGTCGCGAAGAGGCAGCGCGATCCGTACGCGCTCGCG